>NZ_CAJCKE010000006.1:0-233231 GCF_903970925.1 Serratia sp. ME47
CCGAGGCAGAACGACGCGCCCATTTCGCAGATGCTGCAGAGAAGTGGCGCCAGGCGCTTGAAGCTGCGCGGGCGGTAGATGTTGCTTGGATCCACATCCGCATAGGTTTTTGCGTCAACGCGGCCCAGCGCTGCTGGGGTAACGCTCAATGACCTATCAACTCATCTATGCAGATCCACCTTGGAGTTACGGCAACACGATTAGCAATGGCGCCGCCGGCAATCACTACAGCACGATGAGCATGGCAGATCTGAAACGTCTGCCTGTGTGGGCTATTGCTGCGCCTGATAGCGTGCTCGCAATGTGGTACACCGGCAACCACAGCCAAGAGGCGATCGAGCTGGCAGAGGCCTGGGGATTCAGCGTCAGAACGATGAAGGCTTTCACTTGGGTGAAGCTGAACCAGCAGGCCGAAATTCGGTTCAACAAAGCGCTGAAGCAGCAAACCATCTTCGACTTCACCGACCTGATCGACATGCTCAACGCCGAAACACGAATGAATGGCGGCAACTACACCCGCGCCAACTCCGAAGACGTGTTGATCGCCGTTCGCGGCCAGGGCATCGAGCGCGCCAGTGCATCAGTAAAGCAGGTTGTGTTCAGCTGTCTCGGCGAGCACAGCGCGAAACCCTGGGAAGTCCGCCGGCGCCTTGAACTGCTCTACGGCGACGTGTCACGAATTGAACTATTCAGCCGTGGCGATGCGCCAGGCTGGGATCATTGGGGGAATCAATGCCCAGTAAACAGCCTGCAATTGCTGCCGGCAGCGTTCAGCAAAACGCACTCAGATCAGTAGCGAAACGCTGTAACGACGAACTCCACGCCGCGATTAAGCAACACCCGAAAACCCCTTTCAACACCCTATCCCGCCCTATCATCATGAAGCATTTCGCTCAGGTCGAACTGCTCGGCATTTCTTTGCCGCGATTCAACTACACGATCGGCATGCTGAATGGGCGTTTTACAGAGAGATGACCATGGCAGAAATAAACATAAACGATGTGCCGTTCACGCTCCCTGAAGCGGCTGCATTCATGAAGAAGTCACCGAGAACCCTTCGAGCGCTGATTAAAGAGGGGTTGCTTCATGCCAACAAAAGCGGGAAGAAAGGCGGCGGCAGATGGGAGATTTTAAAGTCCGAGTGCCTTGCATATTACGCAAGAGAGACAGAAAATCGGGCCGTGAATGCAGACGGCCATCAACAGAAAGGTAACAACAGATGGCCCTCAAACAACGTTACGGAAATTGGTACTGCGATTTTGTCGAACCGGGCAGTGGTAAAAGAATTAGGCGCTGCCTTAACACGACGGACAAGCTCCAAGCGCAAGAGCTCTACGATCAGCTAAGGGCTGATGCTTGGCGGGTAAACAAGCTTGGAGAGATAGCGGAGCACACTTTTGAAGAGGCGTGTCTGCGCTGGCTAACGGAGAAGGAAGAGAAAAGGTCATTGGATGACGACCGAACGAAGATAGAGTTTTTCCTGCAGCACTTCGCTGGCAAAACCCTATCATCGATCACGGAAGATCGGATTATGGCCGCTGTTGCCAAAATGCCTAACAGGAAACATCGCCAACGATGGGAACTGAAAAAGGCTGCAGCGGAGAGGAAGGGTAAACCAGTGCCGGCATACGAACCTAAGCCGGTATCCGCCGCAACGCGCAGCCAGCACCTTTCCTTCATGAGGGGGCTGATGAAGATTGCGGCTGACGAATGGAAGTGGCTACGTAAAGCGCCGGTGATAAAGGTGAGGAAGCCTGCAAGCAAGCGCGTCAGGTGGCTGACAAAGGAAGAGGCGGCCACCTTGATCAAATGCATGCCTGAACAGTTTAGGCCCGTTGTGGTTTTTGCCCTGGCAACTGGCCTACGCCGTTCAAATATCATCGATCTCGAATGGTCACAGGTTGATATGCAAAGAAAAGTGGCATGGATTCACCCAGAGAACGCCAAAGCGGGTAAGGCTATTGGCGTTGCGCTGAACGATACCGCATGCCGGACATTGCGTGATCAGATTGGGAAGCACTCACGGTACGTCTTTGTGCATACGACAGCACGGAAACGACCTGGCGGCGGAGTGACCCCGGCAGTTAGGAAAATGCGGGTTGATGATAACTCAGCATGGAACACTGGGAAACGGCGGGCAGGAATAACTGATTTCCGCTTTCACGATCTGCGGCATACGTGGGCGAGTTGGTTGGTTCAGGCAGGTGTGCCGCTTTCGGCACTGCAAGAAATGGGCGGCTGGGAGAGCATCGAAATGGTTCAGCGCTATGCTCACTTATCCCCAACCCATCTTACCGAACATGCGAGAAAAATTGACGAAGTCTTGGCGGGCAATGTCACTAGTCTGGCACTTTTGGAAAATCTTGCAGTGGGGGAATGAGCGTAACTCATTGATACTTAATGGCACGCCCTATAGGATTCGAACCTATGACCTACGGCTTAGAAGGCCGTTGCTCTATCCAACTGAGCTAAGGGCGCATTGAGATGCGGCAACCTGTGGTTGCGGGTTGCGATTATACGGTCAGAGGTTAGCGAGTCAATGCCTTTTCATGACGTTACGGCGGCGACGGTGCTTTATGGCGTTTTTTCCGCCAGCGCGCGTGCGGCGGCCCGCGCTATGCTGTGTTGCGCCAGGCCGACAGCGGTATCGCCTGGCTTGCGTTCGGCCCCTTGCCGCCCATCGCCCCGCCGCAGGCAAAGGCGCACGGACTGAACGACCGCCGTAATGTCGCCCCAATCGGCATGCTCAACCACCTGCATGTTGCAGGTCGCCTCCCCTCTTTTCCCCAGAGCGGAGTCAGGGCGTGCGCTGTTTAAAGAAGCCTGGCTCCACGGCGCCCAAGCCAGCAATAGCGCGCACCCTACCCATGCGCTGCCGTTCATGCACACAGCTTCCGCCACAGGGCGCTCAGGCGCGCCCGCCACGACGGCGTCGCCTGGTGCTGACAAAGCTGATGCAGCGCGGTGAGTTGCTCACTGTCCGCCGGATGCAGCGAAGAATCGAACACCGTCTCACCAACGTGCTTAGGCTGCGCCGGTTGCTGATCAGGCTGATGATGCAACGGATAAAGCCGGGTTATCGCTCTCATGATCCTGCCCTCTTTCGCCCTGTGTATGGCCCCAGCGTATGCAAATGCCGGTAAAAATGGCGTAGAGGTTCCTGAAGCCGGCATAAAAAAAGCGTAAATCGGCCTCGCCGACGGCGGCGAGGGTGATTCTGCGCCTGACAGCGCGCTCAGCTTCTGACAGAATAGCGGCATCCCCGCTTTTCTTAATTGATGGATTTCCACACTGATGTCAGCAAAGATTATTGATGGTAAAACGATTGCGCAGCAGGTTAGAAACGAAGTGGCTGAGCAAGTGAAACAACGTCTGGCGGCCGGCAAGCGCGCGCCAGGGCTGGCGGTTGTGCTGGTCGGCGAGAATCCGGCTTCGCAAATTTACGTCGCCAGCAAGCGCCGCGCCTGCGATGAAGTCGGCTTCCTCTCCCGCTCCTACGACCTGCCCGCTGCCACCAGTGAAGCCGAGCTGCTGGCGTTGATCGACCAGCTGAACGCCGATGAGGAAATCGACGGCATTTTGGTGCAGCTGCCGTTGCCGGCCGGCATCGATAACGTCAAGGTGCTGGAACGCATCCATCCGGACAAAGACGTCGACGGCTTCCACCCGTACAACGTCGGCCGCCTGTGCCAGCGCGCGCCCAAGCTGCGCCCATGCACGCCGCGCGGCATCGTCACCCTGCTGGAGCGTTATAACATCGATACCTACGGCCTGAACGCCGTGGTGGTCGGCGCGTCCAACATTGTCGGCCGCCCGATGAGCATGGAGCTGCTGCTGGCCGGCTGCACCACCACCGTCACCCACCGCTTCACCAAGAATCTGCGTCATCACGTCGAGAACGCCGATCTGCTGGTGGTGGCGGTCGGCAAACCCGGCTTCATTCCGGGCGACTGGATCAAACCGGGCGCCATCGTGGTTGACGTCGGCATCAACCGCCTGGAAAGCGGTAAAGTGGTGGGCGATGTCGATTTCGACGCCGCCAGCGAGCGCGCCGCCTACATCACCCCGGTGCCGGGTGGCGTTGGCCCGATGACCGTGGCTACACTGATCCAAAATACCTTGCAGGCCTGCGAGGAATATCACGACGTTCAACCTAAATAAGTAAGGCAGTATGGAAATTTTCAATCTGGACAATCATCCCCATGTCGAACTGTGCGATCTGCTGAAGTTCCAGGGCTGGTGTGAAAGCGGCGGCGCCGCCAAAGAAGTCATCGCCGAAGGGCAGGTGAAAGTCGACGGTAAGGTCGAAACCCGCAAGCGCTGCAAGATCGTCGCCGATCAGGTGGTGGAGTTCGGCGGCGGCAAGGTCATGGTTAAACCCTAACCCGCAGCCATAGAAAAAGGCGCTGAATTCAGCGCCTTTTTTGTTTCCTTCTGCCGGATTACTTACGGCGCCAGGTGGTGCCCTGCGGGCCGTCTTCCAGCACGATGTTCATCTCGTTCAAGCGATCACGCGCGGCATCCGCCAGCGCCCAGTCTTTGGCGGCACGCGCTTCGTTACGCTGTTTAATCAGCGCTTCGATCTCCGCCACTTCGCCGTCGTCAACCTGTGCGCCCCCTTGCAGGAACTGCTCCGGCTCCTGCTGCAGCAGGCCAAGCACGTTCGCCAGCTTGCGCAGTTCCGCCGCCATGCCGCTGGCCGCCGCCATGTCTTCCCCCTTCAGGCGGTTAACCTCGCGCGCCAGATCGAACAGCGCCGAGTAGGCTTCCGGGGTGTTGAAGTCGTCGTCCATCGCTTCGCGGAAGCGAGCTTCGAACGCTTCGCCGCCGGCCGGCGCGGCATTGGCGTCGGTGCCGCGCAGCGCGGTATAGAGGCGCTCCAGCGCGGTGCGCGCCTGCTTGAGATTCTCTTCACTGTAGTTCAGCTGGCTGCGATAGTGGCCGGACATCAGGAAGTAACGCACCGTCTCCGCATCGTAATGGCCGAGCACGTCGCGAATGGTAAAGAAGTTATCCAGCGATTTGGACATCTTCTCTTTGTCGATCATCACCATGCCGGAGTGCATCCAGTAATTGACGTACGGGCCGTCGTGGGCGCAGCTCGACTGCGCGATCTCGTTCTCGTGGTGCGGGAACATCAGATCGGAACCGCCGCCGTGAATGTCGAAGTGGGTGCCCAGCTGTTTGCAGTTCATGGCGGAGCATTCGATGTGCCAGCCCGGACGGCCCGGCCCCCACGGCGACTGCCAGCTCGGCTCGCCCGGTTTGGACATCTTCCACAGCACGAAGTCCATCGGGTTGCGCTTAACGTCGTCGATCTCCACGCGCGCGCCGGCCTGCAGCTGCTCCAGATCCTGGCGCGACAGCAGCCCGTACTGCGGATCGCTGTCGATGGAGAACATCACGTCGCCGTTGCTGGCCACATAGGCGTGATCGCGATCGATCAGGCGCTGGGTGATCTCGATGATCTCGGCGATGTGTTGGGTCGCGCGCGGTTCGCTGTCCGGGCGATCGATCAGCAACGCGTCGAAGTCGGCATGCATTTCCGCCAGCATGCGTTCGGTCAGTTGATCGCAGGTCTCATGATTTTCCGCCGCGCGGCGGATGATTTTGTCGTCCACGTCGGTGACGTTGCGCACGTAGTTCAGCGAATAGCCGAGATAGCGCAGGTAACGCGCCACCACGTCGAAAGCGACAAAGGTACGACCGTGGCCGATGTGACACAGGTCATAGATGGTTACCCCGCACACGTACATGCCCACTTTCCCGGCATGAATGGGTTTGAATTCCTCTTTTTGACGACTCAGGGTATTAAAAATCTTTAGCATCGGGAGATTCCGTGGTGTGCGTGATAACAAAAAAGATAACCGGGCTTCAGGTTTAACGCCCGGTAGCGTATTGAAACCTGAAGCCTGATCTATTGCAAGGTTAAGGCCATGCTTTGCTGACTTCACGCGAAGAAAAAGCGCAAAATTCGCCGGCCGGCGCAATTGTTATAATATAACATAAACACAATTACCACAGACAGTGCGCGGTTGAGCCGCTGCTGACTCGCTGGGGCGGATATGTTATAAGGGCGGTCTGAATGTTCACTCGCTTTACGTGACGTCTCACTTCACCTTGTTAGGATTAAAACTATGGTTACTTTCCACACCAATCACGGCGATATCGTTATCAAGACCTTTGCTGACAAAGCGCCGGTTACCGTTGAAAACTTCCTGAACTACTGCCGCGCCGGTTTCTACGACAACACCATCTTCCACCGTGTGATCAACGGCTTCATGATCCAGGGCGGCGGTTTCGAGCCGGGCATGAACCAGAAAGCGACCAACGCGGCCATCAAGAACGAAGCCAACAACGGTTTGAAAAACACCATCGGCACCCTGGCAATGGCGCGCACCAACGATCCGCACTCCGCCACCGCACAGTTCTTCATCAACGTGGCTGACAACGACTTCCTGAACTTCCGCGGCGAAAACGTGCAGGGCTGGGGCTACTGCGTGTTTGCTGAAGTGGTTGAAGGCATGGACGTGGTCAACAAGATCAAAGGCGTGAAAACCGGCCGCAGCGGCATGCACCAGGACGTACCGGTAGAAGACGTGGTGATCAACAGCGTGACCGTCAGCGAGTAATCGCGGCTGCATGAGTACGCTGTTCATCGCAGATCTGCACTTGTGCGCACAGGAACCGGCAATCACTGCCGGTTTTCTGCGTTTTTTACGGCGCGAAGCGGTGCACGCCGACGCGCTGTACATCCTCGGCGACCTGTTTGAAGCCTGGATCGGCGACGACGATCCCGAGCCGCTGCACGCGGAGATCGCCGCGGCGCTGAAAGCGCTGCAACAGGCCGGCGTGCCCTGCTATTTCATCCACGGCAACCGCGATTTTCTGCTCGGCAAGCGCTTCGCCCGCGCCAGCGGCATGCAGCTGCTGCCGGAAGAAAAAGTGCTGGAGCTGTACGGCCGCAGGATCCTGATCCTGCACGGCGACACCCTGTGCACCGACGATCAAGCCTATCAGCAATTCCGCCGTAAAGTGCACAACCCGCTGATTCAAAAACTGTTCCTCGCGCTGCCGCTGCGCTGGCGACTGAAGATCGCCGCCAAGATGCGCGCCCGCAGCCAGCAATCCAACCAGTACAAGTCGGACGCCATCATGGACGTCAACCCGCAGGCGGTCGAGCAAACGATGCTGCGCCACGATGTGCACTGGATGATCCACGGCCATACCCATCGCCCGGCGGTGCATCGGCTGGCGTTGAGCAACGGCGAAGCCCATCGCGCGGTGCTGGGCGCCTGGCACGTCGAAGGATCGATGATCAAAGTCAGCGCCGACGCCGTCGAGCTGATCCAATTCCCGTTCTGAGTTCCGCACTGGCGCGCGGGTGAAAATTCGCGCTTTCGCCGGTGAAAACCGGCGACGCAACCGTTTTCCTCGCCGTGCGCTCATGGTATGCTCTACGCCCTCATTCGGCCCTCAGCCGACGCCAGACAAATCACAGGAGCCTTACACCCATGGGAGCCAACGCCGCTTCAGCCGCCAATGCCGGGGCTAAAATCGCAATTGTAATGGGATCGAAAAGTGACTGGGCCACCATGCAGTTCGCCGCCGAAGTCCTGACCCAGCTCGATGTCCCCTTCCATGTCGAAGTCGTTTCCGCTCACCGCACGCCGGACAAGCTGTTCAGCTTCGCCGAGCAGGCTGCCGCCAACGGCTTTGACGTGATCATCGCCGGCGCCGGCGGTGCCGCGCATCTGCCGGGCATGCTGGCGGCGAAAACGCTGGTGCCGGTGCTGGGTGTACCGGTGCAAAGCGCCGCGCTGAGCGGCGTGGACAGCCTCTACTCCATCGTGCAGATGCCGCGCGGCATTCCGGTGGGGACGCTGGCGATCGGCAAAGCCGGCGCCGCCAACGCCGGGCTGCTGGCGATGCAGATCCTGGCGCTGCACGACGCCGCGCTGGCGCAGCGTTTGGCGGACTGGCGTCAGGCGCAGACTGAAGACGTTTTGAACCACCCCGATCCGCGGGAGGACGCATGAAGCCGGTTTGCGTATTGGGCAACGGTCAGCTGGGGCGCATGCTGCGCCAGGCCGGCGAACCGCTGGGCATCGCCGTCTACCCTGTCGGCATCGATGCCGAACCCGAGGCGGTGCCGTATCAGAACAGCGTCATTACCGCCGAGATTGAACGCTGGCCGGAAACCGCGCTGACGCGCGAACTGGCGACTCACAGCGCCTTCGTCAACCGTGACATCTTCCCGCGTTTGGCGGATCGCCTGACGCAAAAGCAGCTGCTCGATCAACTCGGCCTGGCGACCGCGCCGTGGCAGCTGCTGGCGAGCGCCGCCGAATGGCCGCAGGTGTTCGCTGCGCTGGGCGAGCTGGCGATCGTCAAACGCCGGGTCGGCGGCTATGACGGCCGCGGCCAGTGGCGCTTGCGTCCGGGGCAGGAAGCCGAACTGCCGGCCGATGCCTATGGCGAGTGCATCGTCGAGCAAGGCATCAATTTCTCCGGCGAAGTGTCGCTGGTGGGCGCGCGCGGCCACGACGGCCGTTCGGTCTTCTACCCGCTGACCCACAACCTGCATGAAGACGGCATCCTGCGCGCCAGCGTGGCGCTGCCGCAGCCCAATCCGGCGCTGCAGCAACAGGCCGAGCAGATGCTGGCGGCGATCCTGAACGAGCTGAACTACGTCGGCGTGATGGCGATGGAGTGCTTTATCGTCGGCGATCGGCTGTTGATCAACGAACTGGCGCCGCGCGTGCACAACAGCGGCCACTGGACGCAAAACGGTGCATCCATCAGCCAGTTCGAGCTGCACCTGCGCGCCATCCTCGGCCTGCCGCTGCCGCAGCCGGTGGTGAGCACACCGTCGGTGATGGTCAACCTGATCGGCACCGCCGTCAACGAACAGTGGCTGTCGCTGCCGCTGGTGCATCTGCACTGGTATGAGAAAGAGGTGCGCCCGGGCCGCAAGGTCGGCCACCTCAATCTGAACGACCCGAGCGCCGCCGATCTACGTCAAGCGCTGCAGGCGCTGGCGCCGCTGCTGCCGGGCGAATACCAAAGCGGGCTGGCCTGGGCACAGCAGAAGCTGGCTTAACGGTTTACACCGCCGAAAAGAAGAAGGTTCAGCCCAGGCTGAACCTTTTTTATTGCCGCAAAGATCAACGCGAGCCGATATTACGCAACGGTTTGCCGGCCATCAGATTGCGCTCAATGTGTTCCAGTGAAATATTTTTGGTTTCCGGGATCAGCGCCAGCGTGATGAAAACAAACAGCACGTTAAGCCCCGCGTAGACCCAAAAGGTGTGAGCGCTGCCCAACGAATTCAGCATGGTCAGGAACGTCGCCCCCACGATCATATTGGCTATCCAGTTAGTGGCGGTGGAACAGGTGATGCCGAAATCGCGGCCTTTCAATGGCTGGATCTCTGAGCACAGCACCCAAATCAGCGGGCCGGCGCTCATGGCAAAGCCGACGATAAACATCAGCAGCATGACGATGGCGAAATATTGCTCCGCCGCCGAGTTCATGCCGATATTCATCATGGTGCCCAGCGCCCCCATGCCGACGGCCATCACGATAAACCCAAGGATCAAAGTGGGCTTGCGGCCCCAGCGGTCAACCAGCCCAATAGCGATAAAGGTGGCCAGCACGTTGACCAGACCGACGATCACCGTGCCCCACATCTGCTGTTCCGTACTGGCGAAGCCCGCCAGACCGAAAATCTTCGGCGCGTAATACATGGTGACGTTCATCCCGGTAAACTGCTGCATCACCTGAAGAAGAATGCCAAGGAAAACCGCGCGGCGGAAATTTTTATTGCCTTTGAACAACGCCCAACCGCTTTGCTTCAGTTTGAGGCTTTCACGAATTTCATTCAGCTCATACTGCGCCTGGGCACTGCTGTCGCGCAGCTTCTCCAACACCTGACGCGCTTGCTCATGGCGATTACGCGAGGCCAACCACCGCGGGCTGTCAGGCAAAAAGAACACGCCGACCAACAACAGCCCGGCCGGGATGGTGATGACACCCAACATCCAGCGCCAGGCGCCGGTATAGCTGAATGCCGTATCAGACAGGTAAGCGGCCAGAATGCCGATGGTGATCATCAATTGATACATCGAAATCATGCTGCCGCGGATTTTCTCCGGCGCGATTTCAGAAAGATAAATCGGCGCGGTATAAGAAGCGATCCCCACCGCCAATCCCAGCAGAATACGTGAAACGATCAACACCTCCACGTTGGGAGCGAACGCAGAACACAGCGATCCCGCCACGAAGAGGATTGCGCCGATCATCAAACTGTATTTGCGCCCCAGCCGGAAGTTCATCCAGCCGCTGCCGATAGCACCGACGGCGGCGCCAAACATCATTGAGCTGACCACCCACTCCTGCTGAGAGCTGGTGATCTGAAAAGTGTCGGTAATAAACGGCAGGGCGCCGGCGATCACGCCGATATCAAGACCGAACAGCAGGCCGGCCAAGGCGGCTAAAAAACAGACGAAAAAAGTCATGCCGACATGAGTCGGGCTTTTCTCCGCCGGTGTCACTTTGACGGTATCGCTCATACAGCCTCCAGGAGAAAACGGTCATCAGTGTGCGACATGATAGGAGGCAATGCGTCGGAGATAAGTGAGTGCGATCACATTAGTGAAAACGGTTACATTCCATTAAATCTTTTTAGGCCGTTTTTTATGGCGGATGAATTCACTTAATCCATGCGTAACCCTCTAAATCAATGCGTAAAACAGGCGAAGCCGGCCCGCTATCCGCTACACCGATGACCAATGGCAAACGTATCGATATGACATAAATGTAATCGATTTCACAATGAATGGGCATGAAGAGGAATTGCGCCAGTGACGCGCGAAAGAAAATCGGCAGGCCCGGCCACGCTTGGCGGCAACGGGCCTGCGATCGCCAGATCAGCCATCATAACTGCGGAACAGCGCCCGGCCGCGCAGCAAGCGCACGCCCAGCCAGCCGCCGCACAGCGACAGCAGCAGCGCGCTGGCCAGCGGCAGCGCCCACCACAGCACCGGCGTCGGCGTCCACGGGAAGTCGAACACCCGGCTTTGCAGCAGCCACAGCGCCGCTTCGGCCCCCACCGCCGCCGCGATGCCCGCCACCAGCCCCAGCAGGGCGAACTCGCACCACAGCGTGCGGCGCAGCAGCCGTTTGCCGGCCCCCAGCGTGCGATAGACCACCAGCTCCTGGCGGCGTTGACGCATGCCGACCTGCACCTGCGCCAGCAGCAGCAGGCCGCCGCACAGCACCACCAGCACCACCATCACCTCCAGCGCGCGGCTGACCTGTTGCAGCACGCCGCCGACCTGTTTCAGGATCGCGCCGATGTCCAGCAGGCTGAGCGTTGGGAACTGGCGGTTGAGCTGGGTCAGCATCCGGCCGTCGCCGTCGTAGCGGAAGCTGGTGAGCCAGGTCTGCGGCTGGCCGTCCAGCGCGCCCGGCGGGAAGATAAAGTAAAAGTTCGGCTTCAGGCTTTCCCAATCCACCTGGCGCAGGCTGGTGACTTTGGCGCTGAACGCCTGGGTATCGCCGCTGAAGGTCAGCGTGTCGCCCAGCTTGATCTTCAGCCGCCCGGCGATGCCTTCATCTATCGAGACTTCGCCGCTTTTCGGCGGCCAATTGCCCGCCACCAACGGATTGTGATCCGGCAGCTCGGCCAGCCAGGTCAGGTTCAGCTCACGGTTCACCGCCTCGCCGCCCGGATCGTCCTCATGCACCCGTTCGGTCGCCACCTGCTGGTTTATCTCGGTCAGGCGCACCCGGACGATCGGGTAATAGGTTTCCGGTTTGATCTGGTGCTGCTGCAGGAAGGTTTTCACCTGCGGCACCTGCGCCTCGGTCATGTTGAGCAGGAAATAGTTCGGGCTGTCCGGCGGCAGCTGTTGCTGCCAGCGTTCGAGCAGATCGCCGCGCAGCACCAACAGCAGCGCCAACAGCATGAACGACAGCGAGAACGCCGCCAACTGGCTGATGGTCACCCACGGCTGATGCAGCAGGCGGTTGACCGCCAGCCGCAGCGCCAGACTCTTGAGCGTGATGCGGCGCAACAGCAGCAGGCTGCCCCACCCTATACCGCCCAGCAGCAGCGCCAGCACCGCCATGCCCGCCAGGATCGCCCACAGCAACGTGCTGGCTCCCATCAGCAACACCAACAACGCGACCACGATCGCGGCCGTCACCGGCAGGAAGTAGCGCAGCGGCCAGACGTTGGCCGCCACATCGCGACGCAGCACCCGCAGCGGCTGGGTGGCCAGCAACTGGCGATACGGCCGCAACCCGACCAGCAGCGAAATCAGCACCAGCGCACCGAGCGCCCACAGCCACGGCCAGACGCCGGCGGCGGGCAACGCGGCCGGCAACACCGGCTTCAGCAGGCGAATCAACAGCGCCTCGAACGCCAGCCCGATCGCCCCGCCGCACACCGCCGCCAGCGCCATCACCGCCAGCCACTGGCCGACTATCAATTTGCGCAGCGCGCCGCGCCCGGCGCCAAGGGTTTTCAACACCGCGATCAGATCGTAGCGGCTGCGGCAATAGTGGCTCATCGCCACCGCCACGGCGGCGATCGACAACAGCAGCGTCAGCAGGGCCGACAACAGCAGGAACTGTTGGGAGCGCTGCAGCGACTTGCCCAGCGCGCTGCCGGATTCCTGCAGCCCGAACCAGCGCTGATCCGGCGTCAACTGCGGCGTCAGCCGTTCTTCGTAACGCTGAATATCCGGCTCGGCGCCGGCGAACATGTAACGATAGGTCAGGCGGCTGCCCGGCTGCACTGCGCCGGTCTTATCGACGTCCGCCAGGTTGATCATGATGCGCGGCGCGGTCTGGAATGGATTGAAACCGGCGTCCGGCTCCTGAATGATTTCACCGGCGATGCGCAGCGTGGTGTCGCCCACCTCCAGCGAATCCCCCACTTTCACGTTCAGCAGCGCCAGCAAACGCGGCGCCACCAGCACGCTGCCCGGTTCGGGCTGGATGTTGGCCGGGCGCGTTTCCAGCTTGCCGTACAGCGGATAGGCCAAATCGGTGGCTTTCACGTCCGCCAGCTGCGGCCGATCGCCGGCATAGGTCATGGTAGTGAACGACAGCTGACGGCTCACCTTCAGCCCTTGTTGCTGCGCGTCCAGCAGCCAGCCTTCCGGCACTGGATGCGCGCTGCGCAGCACCCGATCGCCGGCGATAAAATCGCGGCTCTGCTGGCTGAGCCCTTTGTCCATGCGATCGCTGATGCTGCCCAGCGCCAGCACGCAGGCGACGGAGAGCGTCAGCGCCAGCCACACGATCAGCAGCGACGGCGAGCGCCATTCGCGCCAGAACCAGCGCCAGATCATGCTTCCTCCCACAGCTTGCCTTCGCGCAGCCGCAGCCGCCGCTGGCAGCGCGCCGCCAGGGTTTCGTCATGGGTCACCAGGATCAGGGTGGTGTCAAAATCGCGGTTGAGGGAAAACAGCAGGTCGGCGATGCGATCGCCGGTCTGACGATCGAGGTTGCCGGTCGGTTCATCGGCGAACAGCACCCGCGGTCGGCCGCTGAAGGCGCGCGCCAGCGCCACGCGCTGCTGCTCGCCGCCGGACAGCTGCGCCGGCAGGTGATCGAGCCGTTTCCCCAGCCCCAACTGCTCGAGCAGCTGCACCGCCTGCTCGCGGCTCTGTCTGTCGCTCTCGCCGCGCAACAGCGCCGGCAGTTGCACGTTCTCCAGCGCGTTCAGCGTCGGCACCAGCATGAACGACTGAAACACGAAGCCGACATTCCTGGCGCGCAGCGCGGCGCGCCCCTCTTCGTCCAGCGCGGTCAGCGACTCGCCGAGCAAGCGCACCTCGCCTTCGCTGCCGTCATCCAGCCCGGCCAAAATGCCCAGCAAGGTCGATTTCCCCGATCCGGATTCGCCGATCAGGGCGATCGTCTGCGCGGGTTTGACAAGCAGCTCGACTCCGGTAAGGATGGTGAGCTGATGCTCACCCTGACCAACGTGTTTACTAAGATGATGAACTTCAAGAACGTTTTCCGCTGGCATCTTCCCTTCCTTTTGCTGTTGGGATTATTCAGTTTACGCGCTGCCGCCGCCGATACCTTGTTGATTTTAGGCGACAGTTTAAGCGCCGGTTACCGCCTGCCGATCGAGCGGGCCTGGCCGACGCTGTTGGCCGAACAGTGGCAGAAAAAACCGGGCGCGCCGCAGCTGGTCAACGCCAGCATCAGCGGCGACACCGCCGCGCAGGGGCTGGCGCGTCTGCCCGCGCTGCTGAAACAGCATCAGCCGCGCTGGGTGCTGATTGAGCTGGGCGCCAACGACGGCCTGCGCGGCTTCCCGGCGCAGGACGTACAGCGCGATCTCGGCCAGATCATCACGCAGGTGCAGCAGGCCGGCGCACAGCCGCTGCTGATGCAAATTCGCATCCCGCCGAACTACGGCCGCCGCTATACCGAGGCGTTCAGCGCCGTCTATCCGGCGCTGGCCAAACAGTTCAACATTCCGCTGCTGCCGTTCTATATGGAACAGGTGGTGGTGAAGCCGGAATGGATGCAGGATGACGGATTGCACCCCAATGGGGACGCCCAGCCGTTTATCGCCACCTGGATGGCGGAGCGCCTGGAACCCCTAGTAAAACATGAGTCTCACTAAATTAGGGTCGTACACTAGGTAAAGTTATGCAAAAAGCGGTATTGATAACCGGCTGTTCCAGCGGGATTGGACTGATTGCGGCGCAGGATCTGCGCAACCGCGGCTACCGGGTGCTGGCTGCCTGCCGCAAACCGCAGGACGTGGAAAACATGCGCCAGCTCGGGCTGGAAGGCATCGAGCTGGATCTGGACGACAGCGCCAGCGTCGAGCGTGCCGCTGCCGAGGTGATCGCGCTGACCGACGGCCGCCTGTACGGCCTGTTCAACAACGGCGGTTTCGGCGTTTACGGCCCGCTCAGCCGCATTTCGCGCAGCCAGCTGGAGCGGCAGTTCGCCACCAACCTGTTCGGCACCCACCAACTGACCCAACTGTTGTTGCCCGCGATGTTGCCGCACGGCGAAGGGCGCATTATTCAGACCAGCTCGGTGATGGGCCTGGTCTCCAGCGCCGGGCGCGGCGCCTACGCAGCCAGCAAGTTCGCGCTGGAGGCCTGGTCGGACGCGCTGCGCATGGAACTGCACGGCAGCGGCATTCAGGTCAGCCTGATCGAACCGGGGCCGATTTCCACTCACTTTAGCCAGAACGTCAACCAGGCGCAAAGCGACAAGCCGGTGCACAATCCCGGCATCGCCAAGCGCCTGACGCTGCCGCCGGAGGCCATTCTGCCCAAATTGCGCCACGCGCTGGAAAGCCCGCGCGCCAAATTGCGCTATCCGGTGACCCTGCTGGCGCACGCCATGAGCGTGCTGCGCCGCATTTTGCCGGGCCGCTGTCTGGATTGGCTGCTGCGCGGCAACGCTTAATTCGCCCGCCGGGGTTGAAGAATGGCGGCGCGCCCCCATCTACACCCCATGGCTCCGCACGATCAGAGAGAAAAAAGATGCTAGCTCAAGCTGTTGTTGATATTAACGAAACTAACCTGCACCAGACGCTGGAACAATCGATGTCCATTCCGGTGCTGTTCTACTTCTGGTCCGAGCGCAGCCAACACTGCCTGCAGCTCACGCCGGTGCTGGACAAGCTGGCGGCGGAATACGCCGGTCAGTTCATTCTGGCCAAGGTGGACTGCGACGCCGAACAGATGATCGCCTCGCAATTCGGGCTGCGTTCCATTCCGACGGTCTACCTGTTCAAAGACGGCCAGCCGGTCGACGGCTTCCAGGGCCCGCAGCCGGAAGAAGCGATCCGCGACTTGCTGCAGCGTTTCCTGCCGAAGGAAGAAGATCTGAAACTGGCGCAGGCGCAGGAACTGCTGGCCGCCGGCAACGCCGCCGAAGCGCTGCCGCTGCTGAAAGACGCCTGGCAGAGCAGCCAACAGCGCAGCGACATCGGTCTGACGTTGGCCGAAACCCAGATCGCGCTCAGCCGCAGCGAAGACGCTGAAGCGGTGCTGGCAACCATCCCGCTGCAGGATCGCGATACCCGCTATCAGGGCCTGGTGGCGCAGATTGAACTGTTGAAGCAGGCGGCGGACACGCCGGAAATCCAGCAGCTGCAACAACAGGTGCAACAGCAGCCGGACAACGTCGAACTGGCGGTGCAGCTGGCGCTGCAACTGCATCAGGTCGGGCGTAACGAAGAAGCGCTGGAACTGCTGATGGGGCATCTGAAGAAAGATCTGGCCGCCGCCAACGGCAGCGCGCGCAAAACCCTGATGGACATTCTGGCCGCGCTCGGCACCGGCGACGCGCTGGCCGCTAAATATCGCCGCCAGCTGTACTCCCTGCTGTACTGATATCCGTCATACTTGAAGCTGCATCCAGGCGGCAAATGTGAGAAGCCCTGGGCGCTTAGATAACTAAGTGACCAGGGCTCGAACGTGCAGCCAGCTTGAAATATGACGGGGATTAGCGATAGACCCGCACCCCGCCCTCCACGCCCGCCGGGCTGAACAACACCTGCCACAGCTGAATGTTGCGCGAACGGAACGCGCCGGCGCAGGCGTTCAGGTAATAGGTGAACATGCGTTCGAAGCGCTCGGAATAACCGCCCATCAGATCCGGCCACGCCCGTTTGAAATTCTCCAGCCAGGCCATCAGCGTGCGATCGTAATCGGCGCCAAAGTTGTGCCAATCCTCCATCACGAAACGCCCTTCGCTGGCCTCGGCGATATGCCGCACCGAAGGCAGGCAGCCGTTGGGGAAGATGTATTTGTCTATCCAGGCATCGACGTTGAGATCGGTCTGATTGGAACCGATAGTGTGCAGCAGGAACAGACCGTCGGGCTTCAGGTTGCGCGCCGCGACGCTGAAGTAGGTCTCATAGTTTTTCGGCCCGACGTGCTCGAACATGCCGACCGACACGATGCGATCAAACTGCCGATCCAGATCGCGGTAATCCTGCAGCAAGATCTCGACGTCCAGCCCGGCGCAGCGTTCCTGCGCCAGCTTCTGCTGCTCGGCCGAAATGGTCACGCCGTGCACCGAGACGCCGTAGTTTTGCGCCGCAAACTGCGCCAATCCGCCCCAGCCGCAGCCGATATCCAGCAGCGTCATGCCCGGTTTCAACTGCAGTTTTTCGCAGATCATCCTGAGCTTGGCCTGCTGCGCCTGCTCCAGCGTCTGCGCCTCTTTCCAGTAACCGCAGGAGTATTGCATATAAGGATCGAGCATCGCCCGGAACAGGTCGTTGCCGATGTCGTAGTGTTCTTTGCCCACCTGCCAGGCACGCTTGCGCGATTGGCGATTGAACAGCCGGGCATAGGCGATGCGCGCGATGTCGCTCAGGCTTTTCGGCAGCCGTTCATCGACGCCGGCCTGCAGAATGCGGGTGAACAGCATGTCCAACCGTTCGCACTCCCACCAGCCGTCCATATAGCTTTCGCCGAAGCCGAGCGAGCCTTCCTGCAAAATGCGTTTGAACAGCGCCGGGTTATGCACCCGGATATCCCAGGCGCGCGGGCCGTTGATGGCGACGCCGGCTTCCGCCAACATCTCCTCCACAATGCGATACCAGCGATCGTTCTTCTGGGCGAGTTCATCAACACTGAGCGAATCCATAACAATCCTTGGCCGAAATGTCATTTCAAAAAGCATAGTCGCAAATGAAAATGACAAATTTTTGACGGTAAACACGGGGGTGTTTTTACTCTAGCCAAGGCGAGCAACATCATGAAATGAATAAAAATTATTGAAATCATGCCATTTAGGCATACTTATTTTTCAGCTGTGCCACACTTGTCGTGACAACACTCTGTTCCAGACGCGGGATCCGCTGATCGCGGGTTTGGTCGGTGCCCTGGATTAAGTCGCGGTATCAGTAGGCATTTTTCCGGCGCTGTCGTAATATCTGTTTACATATGTCTGACAGGAGGTTTGCATGCTTACTTTTATTCCCATCGTGATCGTCGTCGCACTGATTGTGGTGTTCGCCGGCGTCAAAATTGTGCCGCAGGGGTTCCAATGGACGGTAGAACGCTTCGGCCGCTACACCAAAACGCTGATGCCGGGGCTGAACCTGGTGGTGCCGTTCATGGACCGCATCGGCCGCAAAATCAACATGATGGAGCAGGTGCTGGACATTCCTTCGCAGGAAGTGATTTCCCGCGATAACGCCAACGTCGCCATCGACGCGGTGTGCTTTATCCAGGTGGTCGATCCGGCGCGCGCCGCCTACGAGGTCAGCAACCTCGAACAGGCGATCGTCAACCTGACCATGACCAACTTCCGCACCGTGCTCGGCTCGATGGAGCTGGACGAAATGCTGTCGCAGCGCGACAGCATCAACAGCCGCCTGTTGCACATCGTCGATGAAGCGACCAACCCTTGGGGGGTGAAAATCACCCGTATCGAGATCCGCGACGTGCGGCCGCCGGCGGAACTGATCGCCTCGATGAACGCCCAGATGAAGGCCGAGCGCACCAAGCGCGCCGATATCCTCGAGGCGGAGGGGGTGCGTCAGGCGGCCATTCTGCGCGCCGAAGGGGAGAAGCAATCGCAGATCCTGAAGGCCGAGGGCGAACGCCAGTCGGCGTTCCTGCAGGCGGAAGCGCGTGAGCGCGCCGCCGAGGCCGAGGCGCGCGCCACCCAGCTGGTGTCCGACGCCATCGCCAGCGGCAACATTCAGGCGGTGAACTACTTCGTGGCGCAGAAATACACCGACGCGCTGCAGAAGATCGGTTCCTCCAACAACAGCAAAGTGGTGATGATGCCGCTGGATGCCAGCAGCCTGCTCGGCTCGATCGGCGGCATTACCGAACTGCTGAAAGAAAGCAAAGGCAAATAATCATGCTCGAACTGATCGCGGCGAATCCGCTGTGGTTCTGGCTCTCCCTCGGGGGCGTGCTGCTGGCGGCGGAAATGCTCGGCGCCGGCGGCTACCTGCTGTGGAGCGGCGTGGCGGCGCTGTTGGTCGGCACCTTGATCTGGCTGCTGCCACCGCTTTCCTGGGAATGGCAAGGCGTGATCTTCGCCGTCCTGACCGTCGTCGTCGCCTATCTGTGGTGGTACTGGCTGCGTCGCCGCCCGGCGGCCGCATCCGGCGGTTCGCCGGTGCTCAACCAGCGCAACCGTCAGCTGATCGGCACCCGCGCCACGCTGACGGAGCCGATGCACAACGGCATGGGGCGCATCAATATCGGCGACAGCAGCTGGCGCGCGCAGGCGGCGGAAGATCTGCCCGCCGGCACCGAAGTGGAAGTGGTGGCGGTGGAAGGGGTCACGCTGGTGATCCGTGCCATCAGCCGTTAATTAGAACGACAACACCCCGCCAGGTTATTGATGATGGGGCACTCCGCCCCCTCGTCGCCCGGGCATTGTTCCGCCAGCGTCAACAGGCGCTGGCGCATGTTCCCCAGCTCGCTGATGTGCTTTTCGATCTCCGCCACCTTCTGCAGCGTGCGCGCCTTCACGTCGGCGCTGTGGCGGGCCGGATCGTTGAACAACGCTACCAGTTCGCGGCACTCGTCCAGGTTGAAGCCCACCTGCCGCGCCTGACGCAGCAGCGTCAGCTCTTCGACATGCTTGGCGGAATAGTGGCGGTAACCGTTGTCGCTGCGGATCGGGGCGGTAATCAACGCTTTCTCTTCGTAAAAACGAATCGTCTTGCTGGTTAAACCGGTTTTTTTCGCGACGTCGCTAATATTCATTTTCCCTCCTTGACCTTACCCTTGCTGGAAGGTTTAAGCTCCATTCTTAGTGAAAACAGGTCAGGCGGTCAACCTTTAAACACCGCCTCTACGCAAGGAGTTCAATCATGTCACACACCACTATGCTGGCATTGCAGGGGTTGTCCTGCATGAACTGCGCGCAGCGGGTGAAAAAAGCCCTGGAAAGCCGCAGCGATGTCGAACAGGCGGAGGTTAACGTCCATTACGCCAAAGTGACCGGCGAAGCGCCGGACAGCGCATTGATCGACAGCGTGATCGCCGCCGGCTATCAGGCCGAAGTCGCGCCGCGCGCCGACACCGAATTGCAGCTGAGCGGCCTGAGCTGCATGCACTGCGTCGGCAGCACCCGCAAGGCGCTGGAAGCGGTGCCGGGGGTGTTCGCCGCCGACGTCGAGATCGACAACGCGAAAGTGTACGGCGATGCCGATCCGCAGGCGCTGATCGCCGCGGTGGAACATGCCGGTTATCACGCCAGCGTGGCGGGCGCCGTCGTCCCAAAAACTGAGCCGTTGACTGACGCAACACCTTCGTTGCCGGACGTTCAGCCAGCGGCGCAGCCTTCTCTTCCGGCAACCGACAGCGCGGACGACAGCGTACAGCTGCTGCTCAGCGGCATGACCTGCGCCAGCTGCGTCAATAAGGTGCAGCAGGCGCTGCAAAGCGTTCCCGGCGTGGAGCATGCGCGCGTCAACCTGGCGGAGCGCAGCGCGCTGGTGACCGGCGCCGCCGATGCGCAGGCGCTGGTGGCGGCGGTGGAAAAAGCCGGCTACGGCGCCGAGATGATTCAGGACGAAACCGAACGCCGCGAACGTCAGCAACAGACCGCACGCGCCAACATGAAGCGCTTTAGCTGGCAGGCGGCGCTGGGGCTGGCGTTGGGTATCCCACTGATGGCCTGGGGGCTGTTCGGCGGCAGCATGACGCTGACGCCGGAAACCCAGCGCCCCTGGCTGCTGGTCGGCGTCATTACCCTGGCGGTGATGGTGTTCGCCGGCGGGTACTTCTACCGCAACGCCTGGCGCGCATTGATGAACGGCAGCGCCACCATGGATACCCTGGTGGCGCTCGGCACCGGCGCCGCCTGGCTCTATTCGATCGCCGTCAACATTTGGCCCGATTTCTTCCCGATGGAGGCGCGTCACCTCTATTACGAGGCCAGCGCGATGATCATCGGTTTGATCAACCTCGGCCATGCGCTGGAACAGCGCGCCCGCCAGCGTTCTTCGCAGGCGCTGGAGCGGCTGCTCGATCTGACGCCGCCCACCGCGCGGCTGGTGACTGACGACGGCGAGCGCGATATTCCGCTGGCGGAGGTGCAGCTCGGCATGACGCTGCGGCTGACCACCGGCGATCGCGTGCCGGTCGACGGTGAAATCGTGCAGGGCGAAGTCTGGCTCGATGAAGCGATGCTGACCGGCGAAGCGGTGCCGCAGCAAAAAGGCCCCGGCGACACGGTGCATGCCGGGACGGTAGTCGACGACGGCAGCGTGCTGTTCCGCGCCGCCGCCATCGGCAGCCAAACCACGCTGGCGCGCATCATCAAACTGGTGCGTCAAGCGCAGAGCAGTAAGCCGGCGATTGGCCAACTGGCCGACCGCGTCTCGGCGGTGTTCGTGCCGGCGGTGGTGGCGATCGCCCTGTTCAGCGCGGCGGTGTGGTACTTCTTTGGTCCGCAGCCGCAGCTGGTCTATACGCTGGTGATCGCCACCACGGTGCTGATCATCGCCTGCCCATGTGCGTTAGGATTGGCGACGCCGATGTCGATCATCTCCGGCGTGGGCCGCGCGGCGGAATTCGGCGTGCTGGTGCGCGACGCCGACGCCCTGCAGCAGGCCAGCCAGTTGGACACCCTGGTGTTCGATAAAACCGGCACCCTGACGGAAGGGAAACCGCAGGTGGTGGAGATCCTGACCTTCAATCAGGTCAGCGAACAGCAGGCGCTCGGCTGGGCCGCCGCGCTGGAACAAGGCTCCAACCACCCGCTGGCGCGCGCCATCATGGAACGCGCCGCCGGGCAAACGCTGCCGCAGGTGGCGCAGTTCCGCACCCTGCGCGGCGCCGGCGTCAGCGGGGAGATCGACGGCGTGCAGGTGCTGCTGGGCAACGCCGCGCTGCTGAAACAACATCAGGTCGCGGCCGACGAACTGGAGGCGCCGATGCGTGCCCAGGCCGAACGCGGCGTGACGCCGGTGCTGCTGGCCGTTGACGGTAAACCGGCTGCGCTGTTCGCCATTCGCGATCCGCTGCGCGAGGACAGCGTAGCGGCGCTGCAGCGCCTGCACCAGCAGGGATATCAGCTGGTGATGCTGACCGGCGACAACCCGGTGACCGCCAACGCCATCGCCAAAGAGGCCGGTATCGATCGGGTGATTGCCGGCGTGCTGCCGGACGGCAAAGCGGCGGCGATCAAACAGCTGCAGGCGCAGGGCCAACGCGTGGCAATGGTCGGCGACGGCATCAACGACGCCCCGGCGCTGGCGCAGGCCGACGTGGGCATCGCGATGGGCGGCGGCAGCGACATCGCCATCGAGACCGCCGCCATCACCCTGATGCGTCACAGCCTGCACGGGGTGGCGGATGCGGTGGAACTGTCGAAGGCCACGCTGCGCAACATGAAGCAGAACCTGTTCGGCGCCTTTATCTACAATACGCTGGGCATTCCGATCGCCGCCGGCGTGCTCTATCCGCTGACCGGCACGCTGCTCAGCCCGGTGGTGGCGGGCGCGGCGATGGCGCTGTCGTCCATTACCGTGGTCAGCAACGCCAACCGGCTGCTGCGTTTTAAACCCAGGAAGTAAGCTCTGGGGCGTCGTCAAGGCGCCCCGCTGTTTTCCGGGCTTCCCTGCGCGGCGGATAGCGTTTAGCATGAATGACGATTTTCCCTCGCCTTGCACGCGAAAACGCGCACCCGTTATTCAGGAGCCACGCCGTATGGGTCAACTGTTACGCCGCCTCGCCGCCTTTCTCGGCCTGATCTCGCCCAAAAGTTACGCTTATCCGGCGCTGGACATCACTCTGCCGGGCGAGCGTCGGCTCCATCTGGTGGGCAGCATCCATATGGGCACCGTCGATATGGCGCCGCTGCCGCCCCGGCTGGCCGCCCGGCTGCAACAGGCCGACGCGCTGATCGTCGAAGCCGATATCACCGGCACCGCCTCCCCTTTCGACCACGCAGAGCAACAGCCCGAACTGGAACAGCGCCTGTCCGCCGAAGAATATCAACAGCTGCTGGCGCTGTGCCACGAACTGGGCGCCGATCCGCACGCCTTCGCCACCCTGCCCGGCTGGCAGGTGGCGCTGATGATGCAGGCGCGGCAGGCCCAGCGGCTGGGTCTGCGCGCAGAGTACGGCGTAGATTATCAGCTGCTGCAGGCCGCCAGAGCGCAGGACAAACCGGTGATCGAACTCGAGGGGGCACAGCAGCAGTTGGCGATGCTGGAACAGCTGCCGGAAGGCGGCATCGCGCTGCTGCGCGATACGCTGGAGCATTGGCATACCAACGCGCGGCTGCTGCAAACCATGGTGAGCTGGTGGCTGGACGCCAAACCGCGCGGTACGCTGGACACGCTGCCGGCCACCTTCAGCGCCGGGCTTTACGACGTGCTGATGCATCAACGCAATCGCGACTGGCGGCGTCAGCTGGAGGCGCTGCCGGCCGGAGACTATGTGGTGGCGGTTGGCGCATTGCACCTGTATGGCGAGGATAACCTGCCGGCGATGCTGCAGCCGCAGGGGTAAAAAAGTGGCCAATATCGCTATTGGCCAGTCAAAGAGGAATTTCTTGTATTCTAGTTATACGCATAGCAACCGTGTTAACGGTTACAGTAAACAGGGTAGCAACCCGGTGAATATCTTGGCAACCCGCTTTATGTAACAGCCGCTCAGGTTGCCGGGCTGGTTGGATTTTTGTATTTTTAAGGCTGGTTATCACCCTTTCCCCGCCGGGGACATTTTGGACAACACATCATGACGCCCGCAGTCGTTCTGCTTGAGAAACAAAAGGTCGCCTTCACCCTCCATCCTTATCACCACGACAGCGACGAAACCAACTTCGGCGATGAGGCGGTGAGAAAGCTGGGGCTGGATGCCGATCGGGTTTACAAAACCTTGCTGGTGGCGCTGAACGGCGACGCCAAACACCTGGCAGTGGCGGTCACGCCGGTCGCAACCCAGTTGGATCTGAAAAAGGTTGCCCGCGCCCTCGGCGCCAAAAAGGCCGAGATGGCCGATCCGCAGCTGGCGCAGCGCGTCACCGGGTATCTGGTGGGCGGCATCAGCCCGCTGGGGCAGAAAAAACGGCTGCCGACGGTGATCGACAGCCCGGCGCAAGCGTTCGCCACCATTTACGTTTCCGGCGGCAAACGCGGGCTGGATATTGAGCTGGCCGCCGCCGATCTGTGCCGCCTGCTGGCCGGCAGCTTCGCCGACATCGCCAAACGCGACTGACGCCGCGTACTCAGCGGCACACCACCGTGGCGTCACAGGCCGCCAGCGTTTCCACCAGGCGGTCCTCCAACGCCTTCACCTGCGCGCCGGGCACCAGATAGTTATTGCTGATGATGGCGAACGCCAGCGGCCGCCCGGTCGCCGAATCAACATAGCCGCTGAGCGACGATACGCCGGTCATGGAACCGCTCTTGGCGTGAGCGCGCCCCGCCGCCGCGCTTTTCACCATGCGGTTACGCAGCGTGCCGCCCACCAGCAACCCCGGCTC
Source organism: Serratia sp. ME47 (assembly GCF_903970925.1). Classification (NCBI taxonomy): domain Bacteria; kingdom Pseudomonadati; phylum Pseudomonadota; class Gammaproteobacteria; order Enterobacterales; family Yersiniaceae; genus Serratia; species Serratia sp. ME47. Next base: position 24,478 of record NZ_CAJCKE010000006.1, read on the forward strand.
GCCCGCGACGGGCAAGGCGCGATACCAGTCGGCGAACCACGGCTGTTTTCTGGCCGCCAGCAGCAGCGTCGTCAGCTGTTGCGGCGTGATCTGGTTCATGCGCGACAGCCCTGAACCGTCCACCTGGCGATACGCGTCGGCCGCGATGCCCTGGCTTTGCACAAATCCGTTTATCGCCTGAAGGCCGGCGGCCCAATCCCCTTTACCCTGCGTCTTGCGGCCCATCGCCTTGGTCAATATCTCGCCGTAGCCGTTATTGGACACTTTCAGGAAGGTGACGACCAGGCGGGAGAGCGGCGGCGAGGTTTTTTGCGCCAGCAGCTGTGCGCCGGCCGGTGTCACGCCCTCTTCAGCGTTGCCGCGCAGGGTGATGCCGTGCGCGCGCAGAGCATGTTGCAATAAAGCGCCGACGACGAGGGCCGGTTGATCGACGGTAATCAATCGCGAGCTGGCCTCCGCCTGCGCGGCGATGGTGCCGCTGACCACGATCCGGTTGCTGCCCGGCCGGCGCTCGTACGTCAGCGCGGTGTGACTGCCGGTGGTGGTGCGATTGACCAGCGTCACCGCGTCATTGGCGGGATAGAAGCTCGCCCGTCCCGGCGCGCCGGCGCGAGCGCCCGGCCGCACATCCACCTGCACCACGTTGATATCGCCGCCGGGGGTAAAAGCGTAGTTCAGCGCCGAGATCGGCGCAGCGAAGGCGAAGGGTTCATCGTCCCAGCTCCAGCCGGCACCGAATGGCGTTTGATCGAAGGCGCCGGCGTCCAGCAACAACCGCCCCTGTATATGACGGATGCCGCGCTGCGCCAGCGCCGCGGCGAAGGTGTCGAGATCGTCCGGATGCAGCGTCGGATCGCCGCTGCCCTGCAGATAGAGATCTCCCCGCAACGTGTCGCCGCGCTGCTCGCCGGCGGTCAGCAGCCGGGTTTCAAACCGGTAATCCGCCCCCAGCACGCCGAACGCCGCCAGAGAAGTGAAGATCTTCATGTTGGAAGCCGGCGCCAAACGCTGCTCCGCGTGCGCCTGATACAGCACCTTGCCGCTGTCGGCATCGCGCACCATCACGCCGTTCGACGCCCCGGCCAACGCCTTGTCCTGGCCGAGGGCCGCCAGCGCCTGGCTGAGGGTTTGTCCATGACGTTCGCCGGATGACGAACACCCCGCCAGCGCCACGATGGCGGGCAGCAGCCAGCCTGCGGTTTTCAACATGTCATCTTCCTGTTTGCGTTATCAAAACCAAATTGTCGCTCAGGCTATCATTGGAAGGCGGCGACGTCCTGTTTTCCATTCACTGAACAACGATTTTTGCCTATTGATATTATAAAACAAGCAATAATAAGAATTGCTAAACAATCCAGGCAATAAAGTTTGAATATGAACTATATTATGTGAAACAACCTTTAATATAATGTTAATGTTTTTAATGTGTCGTGTTGACAATAAACAAAGCCAAAGCTATCGTTACTCCCCATTAAAACTCACAACCTATTATTAATAACAATTTACTTATATGAATTTTAAAATGTGATCTCACTCACTGACTTCCATAGGGAATAACACGCCATGTCTGCAAATACAGGGCCCGATGGTCATCAAGTTATTTTTGATGGCGCGGGCATCGGTGACTTTTGTCCTGAAACGTCGCTGCTTGAAAACTTTGAAAGATTAAATATCGACATTCCCAACCTATGCCGAAAGGGGAGGTGCGGCTGTTGCAAATTACTTCTAATCAGCGGAAATATACGCCATGAAAAACAGAGTGCCTTATGCGAAGAGGAGTTGGAAGAGAATATTATTCTGGCCTGCTGCGCCTATTCACAATCGGATATTGAAATAGAACTCTATTAATAAGGATTAACCGATGAGCCTCATTGAAACCACGTTGAAAAAATGGGATCGCGCCGCGATTGTCCGCTCTCGCCCGCGTCGCCTTCTCAACGAACAGGACAGCCAATCAACCCTTTTCTTCCCCCTCGAACGTCTGCCGCTGTGCCTCCATCCGCGCGTTGCCGCGCTCGGTGAACAAGCCTTGCGCTATATTCAGGTACAAACCCTCTACCATTACCTGAATGGCATCGCCAACATCGAGTTGGATATCATCAATGATTCCAGTTACAAGCTCTACAAAAACGCGGTCGGCGTAGACTTTCCGCTTGAAATGCGCTTAGACGCGCTGACCGTGGTCGTGGATGAGTCCTATCACGCCCTGGTGGCGCTGGATCTGATCAATCAGGTAGAGCTGATGACATCCATTGCGCCGCTGCCGATGCCAAAAGATACCGAGGCCTCCTATGCCCTGGCGCAATCGTTGGCAATGGGCGACGAACGGCTGCGCGAGCTGCTGCGACTGGTTTGCGTGTCCCTGTCGGAGCAGGCGCTGACGACCGATCTGATCGATGTGATCAACAACGAAGATATCTTCCCGACCTTCTATCTGGTGATGAAAGATCACGTTGCGGATGAAGGCCGCCATGCCCGCTTCTCACAGCAGGTGCTGAGCCATATCTGGCGCCACAGCGACGCGGCCACCAAGCAAGCGTTGCAACAACCGATTTTGGCTTTCCTGGAAGGCTACGCAACCGACGCTATCGCCAAAGATTTCAGCGCCTGCATGTTGCGCCAACTCGGACTGACAGAAGCGGAAATTATCGACATCATCGCAGACACTTATCCAGCAACGCATGTTAAACCGTGGGAAACCAATAATATCGTCACGGAGCAAATGTTGGTGGCGCTGAATAAATCGGGCATTCTGGCTGATTTGCCTATCGCCGATGCGCTGCATGCAAAAATCTAATTAACCGGTATAAAAATCCAGCACCTTTGATATTCCGCAAGGGAAACCATTATTCTCAGGAAGCAAAAATGGAATTACTTCACATTGGCTATTTCGGTGACAGCGCCTGCGGTAAATTATTAACCGACGAAATCCAGGAATACGGCCATCAGGTTAGCTTTATCAGTCTCGAACACCGCCCAACCGAAAAACTCGACCTTATTATCACCACTGAAAATAACGCTGAAACAATACGACGACTGCAACAGCAGGGAAAAAATCTGCTGACGCTCGCAACCAATAAAAAAAATATTAACGACATTGACACCCTGCAAAACCAAGAACACTTCTCTCTGTACTTTAGCTCCGCCGGCCAGGCCGCTTATCTGTGCGATGCGCTGTCGGATATGGCCGCTGACGCCCAACTTCCCCTGCTGCAGGAAAGGCTTGTCGACATTGTGGTCGAGCTGTCGCGTGGCGGTATACCGCCGGTACAAGAACTTCCCTACCGCTTGGCGCGTAAATACTATGCCGAATCACCGACGCGCATGCGCGAATTGACCGCATTGCTGATGGAGCGTCTTGGCGATCAGATGCAGGGACGTTGCGGCAGCGATCTCTGCCATCTCACCTGGCAACCCGGCGCCGACTTCCATACGGTGCCGGTAGCGGACATCACGTCCCCCGCACAGCTGCAACATTTCTTCTTTAATGAAACCGGCGCGCTCAAACAGGGACGCTATGCCCAGCCACGAGTGATGGTCGACGTAGCGGCTTGCGGTGACGGCACTCAGCTTACCCTGTATGGCGACGACATGCGTTTCAACGCGTTCACCGACTATCTTGACGCGCTATTGGCAGATCCGGCCGATCCCATCGCCGCGCCCATTGTTACTCAACCTCACACGTTACATCGCCTGAGCCAATTCAACGCAACCGACGATGCCGAGCTCCTGGCGCACGACGTCATCGCTTTGTTCCGCCACGCCGCCGCCGCTCATCCGCAACAGGCCGCGCTGCATGCCGATGGCCAGACATACAGCTATGGAGAAATCGATCGCGCCTCGGATCAGTTTGCCTGTTGGCTGCTTGAACACAGCGGCGCCGCCAGTTCGGTCGTCGCCGTCTCGATGGACAAGTCAGCGACGCTGCTGATCGTGCTGTTGGGGATACTGAAAAGCAATAAAACCTATGTGCTGCTCGACCCGCAGGCGCCAGCGGCACGCAATCAAAGCATTCTTGACGACGTACAGCCCGCGCTGATTTTGGCCGACTCGCCGTTGCACTCCGGCGACGCGCCATGCATTGCGCCATCAAGCATTGATTACCGTTCGCTGAACATCCATGCGGAGCAACTCCCTCAATCGCGAGACGCTCTGGCCTACGTCTGCTATACCTCCGGGACGACAGGCAAGCCCAAAGGCGTCATGATCGGGCGGGAAGGCCTGAGCAACGTGACGCAAAACCACCGCGATTTCATAGGACTGGCGCAAGGCAGCCGCGTGCTGGCCATCGCCTCGCTGGGTTTCGACGCCTTCGGCTGGGACGTCTATGGCGCGTTAGTCAGCGGCGCGACGCTTTATCTTGCGCCCTCGGAGCTGCATACCGATGTCGGCGCGCTGCACGACTATCTGACTCAACACGATATCGGCCATATCACTATTACGCCGGCAATTCTGGAATTGTTGCCCCGCGAAATGTGGCCGGGACTGCGGACGATGATCGTCATGGGAGACGCCCCGCCTGCAGACGTCGTCGCCTGGTGGGCCGAGCGCACCCGATTGTGCAACGGTTACGGGCCGACCGAGGCTTCCATTGCCACTTCGCTGTGCGAGTATCGTCCCGGCGTTCCCTGGAACTGCATTGGCAAACCGCTGAAAAACTACCGTTGCCACATCCTTGATCTCCACCATAATCCACTGCCGGTCGGTTTTGAGGGCGAACTGTGCATCGCCGGCAGCGGCCTGGCGCACGGTTACCTGCATCAAGAGGCGCTGAGCGCAGAGAAGTTCATTATCTGTCGGCTGCCGTATATGGCGGCCGAAGAGCGTCTTTATCGAACCGGCGACATCGCCAAATGGGACGAACAGGGCAACATTATTTTCGTCGGCCGCCGTGATCACCAGGTGAAGATACGCGGAGTGCGCATCGAGATGGGAGAAGTGGAAAGCGCCGTCCGCAGTCATCCACTGGTTGAAAGCGCCTGCGTGGTCGCTCGCAGCCAGCCCTCGGGCAAAATTCTCGCCGCCTTCGTGCAACCCGCTTCGCCTGAGCTGACGATCGACGCGCTGCGCCACGCGTTGGTCACACAGCTCCACCCCGCCGCGATCCCCAGCGTCTTTATTTTCTTGCCGGCGCTGCCGCTGACCATCAATGGCAAGATCGCCCGCCAACAGTTGGAAAAATGGCCACTGGATGAGCGGAATGAGCGCTTGACGCCGCCGGAAACCGAAACGGAGGCCATTCTCGAGCGCATCGTGGCCAACGCGATCGGCTGTCCGCAAGCCGACGTCACCCAGGAGTTCATCAACCTGGGCGCGCACTCGCTGACCATGAGCAAAATCGTCGCGCTCGTCGCACGCGATCTTTGCTGCCATCTGAGCATCGCCGATCTGTTCCGCCACAATACGGTGCGCAAACTGGCCGAATATATCGAGAATAAGGCCGTTGCCGCGGAGCGCGCCATCGCGATCTGCGACGAACGCCGCGCGCCGCTTAGCCCACAGCAGAACCTGCTTTGGTACCTGAGCGCATTGAATCCTGACGACTGCAGTTACAACCTGCCGCTGGCGATAGACATCCAGGGCCCGCTTGATCTGGGCCGCTTTGAGCAGGCGATCAATTTTATTTATGAAAAACATGAAAGCCTGCGCACTCGTTTCACCGAAACCGACGGTGTCGCCTATCAGTTGGCAGAACCACATACCCCGATTCGCCTTGCCGATCACTGGGTGGACGGCCAAACGCTGTCGGCAGAAAAGTGGGTGCGCCAACTGTGTGCCACGCCTTTCGACATCACCGCTCGTCCGCCGCTGGTGCTTCGGCTGGTCCAGTATCATCAGCAGCACCATGTTTTGATTTGGGTAAAACACAACATTATTACCGATGCCTGGAGCGAACAACTGATCCTTAACGATCTGTGGCAGCGCTATAACGAGCTCGACGATCACCACGGCTTAGACGCACCGCAACCGCAGATTCAAACTATCGACATCGTCAATAGCGGCATCGCGTCACCTGCGCCGGCGGATGTTGCTTATTGGCAACAGCAACTGCAAGACTGCCGCGAACTGGACTTCCCGCTGGATAAACCGCGCCCGCTAATGCCGACGCACGCCGGAGAGCGCATCCATTATCAGCTGCAGCCTGACGTAGCCGGTCTGCTGGCGTCACGGGGCAAAGCGCTGGGCGCCACGCCTTTCGCCTTGCTCTGCGCGGCATTAAGTTTGCTGCTCAGCCGTTATACCCAGCAGCAGGATATCGTCATCGGCACCGCCATCGCAGCGCGGGATAACCTGGATCAGGCGCAGGTCAGCGGCTTCCACGTCAATACCGTACCGCTGCGTATCCAACTGAGCGAACAGGACACCCTGGCCGGACTGATCGGTAACATGATGGAAACCTGCATCGGCGCCTACCAGCATCAGCAGCTCTCCTTCGACCGGATCTTGCACCAGATCGAATACGAACGGATGTCGAATAAAAATCCGTTATTCCAGATCATGGCTATCCTGCAGAACGCCGGTGACGTATGCCAACAAAACCTGCGCGATTGCACGCTGCATCGCTTGCCGCTTTCGTCCGGCTTCTCGATGTTCGATATGACCTGGAACTTCAGTGTGGAACAGGACGCCGTCACCATCGAGCTCGATTACGCCAGCGAACTGTTTTATCCCGCCAGCATGCAAATGCTGTTGGACAACTATCAGCAAACGCTGCGGCAACTGCTCACCCTGCCGGCCAATACGGCGCAGCTTGCCCTCAACCCGCTATGCGAACGGGAACAACAGTGGCTGCAACAGTTGGCCGTCAACGCCGACGCAGGTTCACGTGACTCGCTGCTGATGCACATTGGCCGGTTGGCACATACTCAGCCTGACAGCCTCGCCGTCAGCTGCGAACGGCAACAGTACAGCTACCGTCAGCTGTGGGCGCAGTCTGAGCGCGTCGCGCATGCATTGCTGCGCATCGACAGCCGGCCTTTCTCGGTCGGCGTCATGATGGAGAAAAGTTGCCACGTCGCCGTGCTCCTGCTCGGCGTGCTGAGAGCCGGCAAACACTACGTGCCGATTGACGTACACTACCCGGCCGACCGCGTGAGCTACATGATCGAGAACGCGCAAGCCCGGTTGCTGGTGACCGATGGTGAGCCAGAGCAAGGTTGGGCCAGTCCCGCCGTCGGTTTCGACTCGCTGGTTTCTCATCCTGCAGCGGCCGACGCGTTGCCGATCCCAGCCGACGATACGCTGGCCTACATCATGTACACCTCAGGCTCAACCGGTAACCCCAAAGGGGTGATGATCACGCATGGCAACCTGAACAATTTCACCAACGACTTCGTCGGGCGGCTGGCGCTGAGCGCGCGCGATAAGGTGCTCAGCCTGACCAGCATCAGTTTCGATATTTTTGGGTTGGAACTGTTCTGCTCGCTGGCCGGCGGCGCGCACGTCACGCTGTGTCCACGAGAAACCGCCATGGATCCGGTCAAGCTGTATCACTTTATCGAGCGACAGCAGCCCAGCGTGATTCAAGCAACACCTACCGTCTGGAGTACCATCGTCCACCACCTGCCGGCGGCGAGCCAACGCCCCCTGACCGTGCTATGCGGCGGCGAGAAAATGCCGGCGGCCCTGTTGACGCAATTGCGACGTATCGCGACACGGGTGCTGCAGGTGTATGGCCCGACGGAAACCACCATCTGGTCGACCTGCGCCGATCTGACTCACGAAGGCGCAAGCGACTGTATCGGCACGCCGATCCAGGCGACTGAGGTTCTGGTCATGGATCAGGCCGGCAACCCGCTGCCAAGCGGCGCATTTGGTGAGCTGTGGCTGGGCGGCGCAGGGGTATCGCCGGGGTATTGGCGCAACCCGACGCTGAGCGATAAGGTCTTTCTACGGCGTCAGGCGTTCGGCGCCGAGCGCTATATGTACCGCACCGGCGACATTGTGCGTTTTAATCGACAGGGGCAGCTGGAGTATCTCGGCCGGAACGATCACCAGGTCAAAATTCGCGGCCACCGTATTGAGTTGAGCGAAATCGATCTCAGTCTATCGTCCCTCGACAATATCGAGCGGTCACTCAGTTTAATTGTCGGTGAAGGCCAGCAGGCCCGCATCGTCAGCTACCTGCAGTTAACGTCGGGCGAAGAGCTGAATGAAAAAGCGGTACGCACGGCGCTGAAAGCCCGTTTGCCGAATATCATGATCCCGTCCGGTTTTGTGGTGCTGTCGGCCTTCCCGCTCACCAACAACAACAAAATCGACATCCGTCGGCTACCGGCGCCGGAAACCCGCTACTCGGCTTCCGAAGCGGACTACACGCCCGCGGCCAATGAGGCGGAAAGCGCCATGCAGCATATCTGGCAACAAGTATTGTCACAGACGCAGATCAGCGTCTGCGACAGCTTCTTCAGCCTGGGTGGAAATTCACTGCAGATCCCGCAGCTGCTGCACGCCATTCGTCAACAGATGGGCGTCTCGCTGACTATCCGCGAATTCATCATGCACAGCCAGATCCGCGAACTTACCGCGCTGGCCTTGAGCAAAACTGCCGAGGTCGCCGATGAAACGCATTGAGGTGTACCACCAAGGGCGTTGTCATCACCTTGACCACCGAGAGCCGCTGCGGCTCTCGGCCAGGCTGGACTTCGCCGATAACCCAACCAACCTTTATGGTGTGGCCCCCGCCGACTCGGCGCCGCTGAGTTACGGCGATACCGTCGCCAACGTGCGTCATGGCGGGGTCTGCAACGCCGAGCGCATCAGCCTGGTGCCGCACTGCCATGGTACGCACACCGAATGCATCGGCCATATTCTTCCTGAAACGCGCAACGTGGCTGACTTGCCGCTTGAACCGTTCATCGCCGCCACCCTGATTCGCATCAGGCCGCAGCGAGCGGACGCGACCGTGGAGAGCTATAACGCCAGCGCTGCCTGTGAAGATTGGCTGATTACCCGGGCGGCGCTCGATGACGCGTTGGCGCCGTTGTCGGGCGACTACCTGCAGGCTTTGGTGATTGCGGTCGAGGCGCCGAGCGAATTCCGCGCCGCGTCCTGCGCGCCCTACTTCAGCCATCAAGCCTTGGCGCGCATCGTCGAACTCGGCGTCCAGCATCTGTTGGTGGACATTCCGTCGATCGACCGTCTATACGACGGCGGACGCATGGACAACCATCGACGTTTTTGGGGGCTTGAGGCCCCCGACAGGCCGCAAGAAGGGCGCAAATACGCCTCCGTGACCGAGCTGATTCAGGTTCCCGCGCAGGCCACGGCGGGACACTATTTTCTGACCATTCAACTGCCGGATCTGAGCGGGGATGCCCTTCCCAGCCGACCCATCTTATTTTCGTTTTCTACAGGGAAAGTGACATCATGAATTACGCCAGCTATCTGCAGCTAAACCAACTGCTGTCGCTGCAACAGCCAGCCTCGCCGTCTGCGGAACACCGCAATGAAAACTTGTTTATCATCACTCATCAAACCTACGAGCTCTGGTTCAAGCAGCTGATCGATGAGCTTCATCTGGCGATCGCGCAGATCGAAGAAGGAGATATACCGGCGGCGATCGAAACGATGACGCGCGTCAATGCCATTACCCAAACCGTGGTGAATCAGATCGCCGTGATTTGCACGCTGAAGTTTCACGAATTCCAGCGTTTTCGCAGCTATCTCGGCACCGCCAGCGGTTTTCAATCCTACCAGTTCGCCGGCATAGAAGCGCTGCTCGGCAAGGAAAATCCGAAAAAACTACAGCAGTATCAGGGTGATGAAGAGGCACAGCGCCGATTGGCGGCTATCATCCAACCGGTTTCACTATGGCAGGCAATACGCGGCCATCTGATGCGTCTCAATGATCAGCCCAATCAGGCGGCGCAAGGCTTCGACGACATCATCAGGCAATCGCTGACGCGTTCGAGCTGCGAGTCGCTGCTGCTCAATCAACTGCTGGATTTGGATTCACTGCTGCAGGAGTGGCGTTATCGCCATGTGAAACTGGTGGAACGTACTATCGGGCAGCGGAAAGGTACCGGCGGTTCATCGGGTTCAGACTATCTGAAATCTACGCTGTTCACGCCGATCTTCGATGAATTGTGGAACGCCATCAACTGAATGCGTTCCTTAACGCCAAGGAAGCTCAGGCTTCCTTGGTCTCCTGAAAATACGGATTTCGCCATGCATTGCACCCACTTCCCCAACGCCCCACGCAGCTTGAAACCGCTGACGCCAGGGCGCCAGGGCAGCCTGCGGCTGATCGCTTTTCCTCATGCCGGCGCCGGCGCCACTGCCTTTCAGGGGTGGAGCCCCTCGTTGCATCAGGACATCGAACTCTATGCCGTGCAATACCCCGGTCGAGAGGAGCGGGCAAACGAAGCGCCGCTCTGTCACCCCCAATCACTCATCAATCAACTGATGCCGGCACTGCAGCCACTGCAGGACAAACCGCTGATCTTTTTTGGCCACAGTCTTGGCGGACGGGTTGCGCTGGCGTTAGCGATGGCGCTGCCTCAGCCGCCGCTGCAGTTGATCATTTCCGCCAGTTCATCGCCCTTCCTGGCGCGCCACAGTTCGTTGCTGAGAATGCCGCGTGCCGCTTTGTTGAACGCGCTATGTGTCGGCGAGGGTCTGGATGCGTCGCTCATCGGCGACAGCGCGCTGCTCGATTACTATCTGCCGCTGATCCGTGCCGATCTGATGCTGTCCAGCCAATTGCTTTTCCCTGAGCAACCGGGTTACCCCGCCCCGCTGGCGATGTTTTATGGTGAAAACGACGAGCTGATCGATCGGCAGGATTTGCTCGACTGGCGCCGGATCGCGCAAGGCGATTTTCAGCAGCGCACTTTTGCCGGCGGGCATATGTATATCACCACGCAGCGCGACGCCGTGATAGCCGGCATTCACCAGTTGCTGGCAGGCCACCTGAGTGAACCGGCCAGCATATAGCCGTCAGGCGTTTTCACTCTCAAGCATCGCCAAACGACGCTCGTTGTGCACCACCCGCCACGCCAACAGCAGCACGCAGAGGCTGCAGAGCGACAGCACGGCGCCCAGGTGCTGCGACAGCCCCGCCAACACCAAGCCACCGCCGAGCATCAGGTAATACATCAGGCCAAGGATGGCGCCGGCGGTGCCCATGCAGTCTTTATAATGGCGCAGCGCGCGCGCCAGAATATTGGGAATGGCGATACCGTACGCCATCACCACCAGCATCATCGGCAGAACGAACCACAAGGTCCCTTCCAGCAGCAGTACCAGCAGGCCGCCGGTCAGCGATAATCCGCAGGCCAGCATCAACAGCGCGGGGAACAGCCAGTGCTTGCCGATCAAAAACTTGTTGATCGCCGCGCCGATACCCACCCCGGCCGCCAACACCAAACCGGTATAACCGAACCACTGTGCCGGCAGCGCCAACGCCGAGAAGTGGAATGGCGCCAGCTGGTAATAGCTGAACATGCAAATATTGAACAACGCCACCAACAGCGCGCTGAGCCAAATATCCCCGTCCTTGACCATCCGTCCCAGCGTGCCGAAAAATGAATTCTTCACCACCTGCTGCGGACGCGTCTCCGGCAGTTGCCAACCGGCATAGCCCAGCAACAGCGCCGCCAACAGCGCCAAACCGCCGAACACCCCCTGATAGCCCCAATAGTGAGTCAGCACTGCGCCGCTCAACACGCCAACCGCCGGGCTGATCGCCATGGCGATCCCCATCACCGAGAACACCCGCGCCAATTCATAACCGTCGAAGCGATCGCGAATCGCCGTTTGCGTCCCGACCGAACCGACCGCCGCGCCAAAGGCGGCCAGCACCCGCGCGGCCAGCAGTACGCTGAAGCTGCCGCTGAACAGCGCAACGAGAGAAGCCAGCAGATAGAGCGTCAGCCCGGCCAAAATGGTGGGACGGCGTCCGATGACGTCGCACATCCGTCCCCATACCACCACGCCCAGCGCAAAGGCGAAAAAGTAACAAGAGAGCGTTTGCGCCGCCATTTCCGCACTGACCCGGAAACCGTGCGCAATATGCGTCAATGCCGGGCTGTAGATGGTCTCCACCACCTGGGGAAACATCATCATCGACGTCGCCAACGTCAGCGTCAGTTTACGTTGCATAACAGATCCTGTAGCCAAGAATAGGCTGCACAAGGTAGCATCTGGTCCCAGCGCCGATTACAATATAAAAGACAATAAATTTACAAAATCGGACAGACTATGGCGTGGCTGCAGGCGCAGGACAGTTTTAATCCGGATACGCTCGACAACGGGGTGCTCGGGATCGCCGCCGAACTGGCGCAGCACGACTCGGGCACGCATTGGCATGACAGGGGGCAGTTGCTGTTCTGTCAGCAAGGCAGCATGCGCATCACGCTCAACCAAAGCATCTGCATGCTGCCGCCGGGCAGAGTCGCCTGGATCCCGCCGCAGGTGGCTCACCGCGTTCAGGTCAACGGCGTCGTCGGTTACCGTTCGCTTTATCTCGACGCCGATCGCTATGCCTGTCTGCCTGCGCAGCTTGCCGTACTGACAGCCTCGCCGCTGCTGCGCGAGGTGTTGGAACGCATCGCGTTCGCCGCCTTCGACACCGACTGGCAGCATGGGCCTTACGCCAATATTCTGGCGGTCTGCCTGGACGAGATCGCCGCCGCGCCGCGCGAACTGACGCTGCTGCCGCTGCCCAGCGACCGCCGCCTGCGCCATCTGGCCAATCTGGACATGCTTCCGCCGCTGCACGAGCTATCGCGCTATAGCGGCGCTTCCGAGAAAACCATCAGCCGGATTTTCCGCCGTGAAACCGGGCTCGGTTATCAACAATGGCGTCAGCAATGGCGCCTGATCAAAGCGATAGAGATGCTGGCCGCAGGGCTGAGCCAATCCGACGTCGCCGGTCGGCTGGCGTTTTCCAGCGACAGCGCCTTCGCCACTTTTTTCAAGAATATGGCGGGCTGCCCGCCGAGGGCGTATATGGAGAGAAGAAAGTAAGACGCCGTTTAAAACGGCAACGCTGACAAAAGGCGTTGATGCAGAGGAGAAAAGCGAGGGGGGAACGGCGCCCCCGCGACAAGCGAGAGCGCCGTTCCGCGACGCCTCTAGCGATAGACGATTTCGCCCTTCGGCTCGTAGGCCGCCGCATCCAGCGGCGAGTGTTTCTCGATGTACTGCTTCAGCACTTCGGCATCGATAAAGCCGGTGTTGACGTAGCTCGGCAGCCCGTCCAGCTTCGGATAGCCGTCGCCGCCCAGCGCGTTGAAGTTCAGCGTCGCCATGCGGTAAGTTTTCTCCGCCTGCAGCGGCTGGCCGTTGATCTTCACCTCGCTGACGCCCTTGCCGTCCGCCACCAGACTGACGTTGGCGAACTGGGCATAGGCGCCGGAATCCGGCTTCATGTTGGCCACCACCGCCAGATACTGTTCAACCTCGCGCCCTTTCATATCGACATGCACCAGCGTGTTGCCGAACGGCTGCACCTTGAGCACGTTCTTGTAGGTGATATCGCCGTTTTCAATCGAATCGCGCACCCCGCCACCGCTCATCACGGCGAAGTCGGCGTCGGCGCGCTCCCTCTGCGCCGCCAGCATCACCCGCGCCAGGTTGGTCTGCACGAAGCGCACCTTGCTGCGATCGCCTTCAAGCTTGCCGTTGACGCTGCCGATCTTCACGCCCAGCTGCGCCTTGCCCTTATCTTGGAACGGCGTCAGCAGCTTCATCATGGTCGGATCTTCCGCAATCTGCTGGGTGTAGTACACGCGCTCGCTGGTGCCGTCGGCTTTCTCCACCTTCTTCTTCAGGTTCACCGGGATCAGCTGATAATGCACCAGCTTCAGCTCGCCGTTGCGGAATTCGAAATCGGCGCGCCCGACGTATTTGCCCCACTCGTGCGCCTGCACGATCCAGGTGCCGTTCTGACGATCCGGCGAGCATGGCGTGCCCGGCACATAATCCGCCTGTTTGCGGTTGTCACCGGCCATGCACACCGGATCCTGCGAGTGGCCGCCGACGATCATGTCGAGATATCCCGCCGGCAGGCTGCGCGCCATCTCCACGTCGCCCGGCGCGTTAGAGCCATGCTCGCCGTTGTCGTAGTGCCCCATATGGGTGGCGGCGATGATCACGTCCGGCTTCTCGTCCTTGCGCAGTTGCTCCACCACCTGCTTCGCTTCCTGCGCCGGCACGCGGAACTCCATGTCGGTGAAGTACTCCGGATTGCCTATCTTGGCGGTGTCGTCGGTCGTCAGGCCGATCACGGCAATCTTGATACCCTGCTTGTCGAACAAGGCGTAAGGCTTGAACAGGCGCTGGCCTGTGCTTTTCTGGTAGATGTTGGCGGACAAGAGCGGGAAGGTCGCCCACTTCTCCTGCTGGCGCAGCACGCTCAGCGGGTTGTCGAATTCGTGGTTGCCGATCGCCATCGCGTCGTAACCCACCAGGTTCATGCCGCGAAAGTCCGGCTCGGCGTCCTGCAGATCCGATTCCGGCACGCCGGTGTTGATATCGCCGCCGGACAGCAACAGCACGCTGCCGCCCTGCGCCGCCACTTCGCGGCGAATGCCGTCCACCAGGGTTTTCTGCGCGCCCAGACCGTATTCACCGTGATCGTTCTGCCAGAAGTGACCGTGATGATCGTTGGTATGCAGAATGGTGATGGCGTAGGTCTTATCCTTTTCCCAGGCACTGGCGGCCCCCGACAGCAGCGTCAGGGATACGGCCAACGCGCATGCGGTGGTTTTCAGCGAAAAACGCATGGCGGATCTCCGTGTATTAAATGGCTTTTATGATGAGGGCGAAATTGTAGCGCGAATTAATGACAGCTGATTTCAATTTTTTGCGATGTGAGTCTGATTATTTCAGATATGGTAAAAATTGAACGCCCTGCCTAAGATGTCATCTCTGTGCTCAACAACTTATCAGGCTAATAATAATATGACCGACAGTAGCCAAAGCGCGATGCCGCCCGCCAAGGGCAGTACGGTAAAGAGGACCGCTTTCTCCATCCTCGGCGCCATCAGCGTGTCTCACCTGCTCAACGATATGATCCAGTCGCTGATCCTGGCGATTTACCCGATCCTGCAAGCCGATTTCCACCTCAGCTTCGTGCAGATCGGTATGATCACCCTGACCTATCAGCTAACGGCTTCCCTGCTGCAACCGCTGATCGGCTATTACACCGATAAACACCCGCAGCCTTACTCACTGCCTATCGGCATGGGCTTTACCCTGTCCGGCCTGCTGCTGCTGTCGGTGGCGAACACCTTCCCGCTGGTGCTGCTGGCGGCGGCGCTGGTGGGCACCGGCTCATCGGTATTCCACCCGGAATCCTCGCGCGTGGCGCGCATGGCCTCCGGCGGACGACACGGCCTGGCGCAGTCGCTGTTCCAGGTCGGCGGCAACTTCGGCAGCTCGCTCGGCCCGCTGCTGGCCGCGCTGATCATCGCGCCTTACGGCAAAGGCAACGTCGCCTGGTTCACGCTGGCGGCGCTGCTGGCGATCGTGGTATTGCTGCAGGTCAGCAAGTGGTACCAACATCAGCATCGGGCGGCGAAAGGGCAGCCGAAAAGCCCCGCAATGCTGAAACCGCTGCCAAAACGTACCGTCGCCTACTCGCTGGGCATTCTGCTGGTGCTGATTTTCTCTAAATACTTCTATCTGGCCAGCATCAGCAGCTATTACACCTTTTATCTGATACATAAGTTCGGCGTTTCGGTGCAGAATGCGCAAATTCACCTGTTCGCCTTCCTGTTCGCGGTGGCCGCCGGAACCATCATCGGCGGGCCTCTTGGCGACAAGATAGGGAGAAAATACGTTATTTGGGGCTCAATCCTTGGCGCAGCGCCATTTACGCTTATTTTACCCCATGCATCCCTGTACTGGACCGGCATTTTGACGGTGATCATCGGGGTTATTCTCGCCTCGGCGTTCTCCGCCATCCTGGTCTACGCACAGGAGCTGATCCCCGGTAAAGTCGGCATGGTTTCCGGTTTATTCTTCGGTTTTGCTTTCGGTATGGGCGGGTTAGGTGCGGCAGTTCTTGGTTATGTCGCCGATTTGACCAGTATCGAGCTGGTCTACCAAATCTGTGCTTTCCTGCCGCTGATCGGCATTATCACCGCGCTACTGCCCAATATGGAGCATAAACCGCAATAACCCCGCGAACCGCCCGGATGAAATTATTTATTCATCCGGGTTATCCTACGGATAAATCAATGTTATTTGGTTTATCTGGCACAAAACTCCCTCATTGCCGCGCCTTAAGCGAAATCCTCTGCTTTTTTACAAAAAAGGCCAAATTAGCCAAGCAAGCCGCGAACAAATGCAATAAACTAAATGTATCTTTTCGTAACTTTGTTGCGTTTCTCCCGTGCCGCGATGCATAGCCAGAAGGAGTATGGATGCATAATTCAACACCGCTCATCACCACCATCGTCGGAGGGTTAGTACTCGCCTTCCTCCTCGGTATGCTGGCGAACCGCCTGCGCATCTCACCCCTGGTGGGATATCTGGCCGCAGGGGTGCTCGCCGGCCCGTTCACCCCCGGTTTCGTCGCCGATACCTCACTGGCGCCGGAACTGGCGGAAATCGGCGTTATCCTGTTGATGTTCGGTGTTGGCCTGCACTTCTCTTTGAAAGACCTCCTCGCAGTAAAATCTATCGCCATACCCGGCGCCGTGGCGCAGATAGCCGTCGCTACCCTGCTCGGCATGGGGCTGTCCAAGCTGCTCGGCTGGGATCTGATCTCCGGCCTGGTGTTCGGCCTCTGTCTCTCCACCGCCAGCACCGTGGTGCTGTTGCGCGCGCTGGAGGAGAGGCAATTGATCGACAGCCAGCGCGGGCAAATCGCCATCGGCTGGCTGATCGTCGAAGATTTGGCGATGGTGCTGACGCTGGTATTACTGCCCGCCTTCGGCAACATGCTGAGCAACGACAACGCCAGCAGCAGCCAGCTGCTGATGGAACTGGCGCTGACCATCGGTAAGGTCATCGCCTTCATCGCGTTGATGATCGTGGTCGGCCGCCGTTTGGTGCCGTGGATCCTGTCGAAAACCGCCAGCACCGGCTCGCGCGAGCTGTTCACCCTGGCGGTATTGGCGCTGGCGCTCGGCATCGCCTACGGCGCGGTGAAGCTGTTCGACGTCTCCTTCGCGCTGGGCGCCTTCTTCGCCGGCATGGTGCTGAACGAGTCCGAGCTGAGCCACCGCGCGGCGCACGACACCCTGCCGCTGCGCGACGCGTTCGCCGTGCTGTTCTTCGTCTCGGTTGGCATGCTGTTCGATCCGATGATCGTGATTAACGAACCGCTGGCGGTGCTGGCGACGCTGGCGATCATCGTGTTCGGCAAATCCGCCGCCGCGTTCCTGCTGGTGAAAATGTTCGGCCACTCCAAGCGCACCGCGCTGACCATCTCCGCCAGCCTGGCGCAGATCGGCGAGTTCGCCTTTATTCTGGCGGGCCTCGGCATCGCGCTCGGCATGATGTCGGAACACGGGCGCAATCTGGTGCTGGCCGGCGCCATTCTGTCCATCATGCTCAACCCGCTGCTGTTCACCCTGCTGGAGCGCTATCTGGCCAAAACCGAAACCATCGAAGAGCAAATCCTCGAAGAGGCGGTGGAAGAAGAGAAGCAGATCCCGGTGGACATGTGCAACCATGCGCTGGTGGTCGGCTACGGCCGCGTCGGCAGCCTGCTGGGCGGCAAACTGGCCGAGGCGGGCATTCCGCTGGTGGTGATCGAGAACTCCCGCCCGCGGGTGGAAGCGCTGCGCGAACAGGGCATCAAGACGGTGCTGGGCAACGCCGCCAATCCGGAAGTGATGGATCTGGCGCGGCTCGACTGCGCGCGCTGGCTGCTGCTGACCATCCCGAACGGCTATGAGGCCGGCGAGATCGTCGCCTCGGCGCGCGCCAAGCGGCCGAACATCGAGATCATCGCCCGCGCCCACTACGACGACGAGGTGGCCTACATCACCGATCGCGGCGCCAATCAGGTGGTGATGGGCGAACGGGAGATCGCTAACAGCATGCTGAACATCCTGCAGCTGGATACCCTGAGCGAAGAAGAAAAAATGGGGGGCTGCCCGATCTGAGGCACCGCGCATTAAAAAAGGTCCGGCATGCCGGACCTTTTCTTTTTCAGCGGGTTAACGCTCCCAATAGGACTCTTCCAGGCTGTCTTCGCGCTCCGGCAGGCCACGAGTGAGACGCGGCGAATGCTGGTTCAACACCTGGTAGCTGACGCGGTTGGCGTATTTGCACACCTGCGCCAACGAAGAGTATGTCAGGTAACTGCGCACGTGCTTGCTCGAGTTCGGCACGTTGTGGCGGTGATAACCGTTGGCGGCGATATCGTGCAGCAACGCCGACAGCGCGCCGTCGCCGGCGCCGTTGGTGTTCATGATCTTCTCCGGCCCGCCCATATACGGCGCGATGTGCGAGTAAACGCGCAGCGGATGGTCACAGTGTTCGCGACGCATGGCGCGGCTGAACTCGTAGCGGTTGAACTCGGCGATATGCCCCGGCAACAGCGGGTGCTGGGTCTGACGCTTGTTGGCCTCTTCGGTGTAGCCCGCCATATACAGGCCGTTCGGCCCGGCGGTGCACAGCACCAGATCCACCCACTCCAGCGCCATGTCCGAGGCGGTCAGCGGATCGCTCAGCCCGGTCAGCTCCAGCGCTTCGTCTTCGTTCATCGCCAGAATGGTCACATTTTCCTTCAGGAAGTCGCGCCACCACTGCGGGTTGTCGGCGATCACGTACTTGGTGCCCAGGGTCAGCACCACCGGCACATCGTGCTTTTTGGCGTATTCGATCGCCTGCAGGGTAGCCTCCTTTATCGGCTCCCCTTCCTTGCAGCGCACCAGATAAGAGCTCAGCACCAGCGCCGACGCGCCGGCGATCACCTCTTCAGGGATGCTTTCCGGGCGCAGCTGGTTCATCTGGCCGGGGTTGATGGCGAAGGTGCGCTCGCCGCTTTCGCCGATCAGCGTGAAACAGCGGCCGATGGCGCCGTCAACGCCCTGCAGATAGTTAAGATCGGTGCGGCTGGAGGTATTGCACAGATAACGGTAGGCGTAGCTGCCGATTTTCACGTTGCTGCACATCACGCCGAGCAGCACCGAGCGGTCGTCCGCCAGCACCGAATAGTTGTGCATGGTGTTGCCGATGGTGCCGCCGGCGAACTGATGGGTGACCAGGTTGTTTTCATTCAATTCCTGATACAGCGCCTCGGCGACGTCATCTTCGATCACCAGAGAGTGGCCCAGGCTCAGGCCGTAGCGCTGGACAAAAGCGTCGTCCACTTTCGCCTCGATATCCACCAGCGTCTGGTCGATGCCGACGATATACGAGGTGCTGATTTCACTTTCGGGCTGGGCCTGCTGCAGAAGCGGATCGCGGGCGCTCACCGGGAAATAGTGTTTGGACTTGCGTTTACCAGGAAATTTCATGTGATTGGTGGTGGTGGCGGTTTAACAAGCGGAGAATGTTAACACATCCCCGCCCGATCACGATGCACCTAATAGACAGATTATGGATGATTACAGACGCTGCGCCACCAACTGCTGCATCATATCGATATGCGCCGGCTCGTCGTTCAACGCTGAGATGTATTCAAACTTCTCGCCGCCGGCCTTAAGGAAGATCTCGCGGTTCTGCTCTTTAATCTCTTCCAGCGTTTCCAGGCAGTCCGCCGAGAAACCGGGGCAGAGCAGCTGAATGTGCTTCACGCCCTGCGCCGGCAGCCCTTTTAGGGTCTCATCGGTATACGGCGTCAGCCAAGGCTCGCGGCCGAAGCGCGATTGGTACGTCATCATCACCCGCTCCGGCGCCAGCGGCAGCGTGGCGCTCAGCGCTCGCAGCGTATCCTCGCAGCGCTGCGGGTAGTCGTCGCCCAGCCGCGCATAGCGCTTGGGGATGCCGTGGAACGACAGCACCAGCCGATCCGGCTGGCCGTGTTCGGCGAACGAACGCTCCACGCTTTGTTGCAGCGCGGCGATATAGGCTGGGTGTTCGGCGTAATCGCGAATGAAGGCCACCGACGGCAAGCGGCGATAGCCTTTCAGCACCCGGGCTACGCCGTCCCATACCGCCGCGCTGGTGGAACAGGAATATTGCGGATAGAGCGGCAGCACCACCAGGTTGGTCACGCCCTGCGCCAGCAGCTTGTCGATGGCTTCCGCCAGGCTCGGCGAACCGTAGCTCATGCCCAACTCCACCGGCGTATTCGGCATGCGCGCCGCCAGCGCCCGCTGTTGGCGGCGGCTGTACACCAGCAGCGGCGAACCCTCTTCCATCCACACCGACTGATAGAGTTTCGCCACGCGCGGCGAGCGGATCGGCAGGATCGCGCCGTTGAGGATCGGCCACCAGATCAGCGGCGCCGTGTCGACCACGCGATCGTCACTGAGGAATTCCTTCAGATAGCGTTTGACCGCCGACGAGGTCGGCGCATCTGGCGTGCCCAGGTTCACCAGCAATACGCCGTGTTTCTCTTGCTTCATCTCAGTTCCCCTCATTTCCTTTCCGGCCGGCATTCCGTTCTGGGTCGGGATGTCAGCAGCCATTAATGCCGGCTATTGTAACGGAAAAGTCCTGCGTCGAAACCGATAACAGCAACAGGCTATGCCTGTGGGCTTCTTCCTTGCGCCAGCTGCCATACCGCCGCCACGTTGCGCGCCGTCACCTGCAGATTGCGATCGGCGTCCGCCAGCGCGTCTTCCAGCGTCACGATGCGATCGAGCACCGAAAACGCCGCATCGATGCCGTGTTGATGCACCACCGAATAATCCGGCGTCAGGCTGCCGGCGATGGCGATCACCGGCACGCCGTGACGCTTGGCCACCCGCGCCACGCCGATCGGCGTTTTGCCGTGAATCGACTGGCTGTCCAGCCGCCCTTCGCCGGTGATCACCAGATCGGCATCGCGCACCGCCTCATCCAGGCGCAGGGTTTCAGTGACAATCTCGATGCCCGGCCGCAAACGCGCGTTGAGCATGCCGAGCAGCGCCGCCCCCATGCCGCCCGCCGCGCCCGCCCCTGGCTGGGCCAGCACGGCGCGGCCGGTTTCCCGTTCCAGCAGTTCGCCGTAGTGATGCAGCGCCGCATCGAGCTGCGCCACCATCTCCGGCGTCGCCCCTTTCTGCGGCCCGAATACCGCCGACGCGCCCTTTGCGCCGCACAGCGGGTTATCCACGTCGCAGGCGGCGGTTACGCTCACCCGCTGCCAACGCGCGTCCAGTCCGGCGAGATCGAGGTGCGCCAGCTGCGCCAGCGCCGCGCCGCCCATTGGCAGCGGGTGACGAGCCTTATCCAGCAATTTAACGCCCAGCGCCTGCATCATCCCGGCGCCGCCGTCGTTGGTGGCGCTGCCGCCGATGCCGAGAACGATCGCCTTCACGCCGCGATCCAACGCCGCCAGCATCAATTCGCCGGTGCCGTAACTGGTGGTAATGCGCGGATCGCGCCGGTTGGGCGGCGCCAGATGCAGCCCGGAGGCGGCGGCCATTTCAATCACCGCGGTTTCGCCGTCGCCCAACAAGCCATAGAACCCCTGCACCGGATCCCCCAGCGGGCCGGTGACCGTCACCTGAACGATTTCACCGCCGGTGGCCGCCACCATCGACTCCACCGTCCCTTCACCGCCGTCCGCCATCGGCAGCTTCACGTAGTGCGCCTGCGGGTAAATCTGACGGAATCCCCGCTCGATGGCGTCGGCGACGCCGAGCGCGCTCAGGCTCTCTTTGAAAGAATCCGGGGCAATAACCACTTTTTTCAGCGTTTTCATCACTGTTCCTTATCCCGCCAGGTTAAATACGCCAAACATCAGCGCCGAGATTGCCGCGATGGTGAACCCCACCAGCGTTTCATACGGCAACAGTTTGAGCCGCTCGTGCACCGCCATATTGACGCTGCCGCCGGTGGCGTGGAAGAAGCTGCCGTGCGGCAGGTGATCCAGCACCGTGGCGCCCGCATGGATCATCGCCGCGCCGGCCAATCCGCTCACCCCCAGCTCAAGCAGCGTGGAGCTGAACACCCCGGAGGCGACGGCGGTGCCGGCGGTGGTCGAGGCGGTCGCCATCGACATCAGCGCGCCGGACAGCGGCGCCAGCAGCCAGGCCGGCAGCCCGGTGTGCGTCAAACCTGTAATCAAGACATCCTTCAGCGCCGAGTTGGCGATAATGCCCGCCAGCGTGCCGGTGCCGAGCAGCATGATCGCCACCGGCGCCATGCGCGACAGGCCGGAGACCATAAACTGATTGCACTGACGAATGCGCCCCATCAGCAGCGCGCCCGCCAAACCGCCGGCCGGCAGCGCGATCAGCGGATCAACGGCGATACCGGCGATCGGCCGCAGCGACAGCAGCAGGATCGCCACCAGCGGCGCGCTGATCGCCGCAGCGAAGCCCGGCCGCGCCCCTTCGGCATGCTGAGTCAGCTCTTCAGCCATCACCCTGCTACCTTTATCGCTCAGGCGACGCGCCAGCAGATAGGCCACCACCAGGCCGCACAGCCCCGGCACGATGCCGGCCATCATCACCGAGGTGAGCGGCACGTGGAAGTTGTCCGCCGCCGCGATGGTGTTCGGGTTGGGCGACATCACGTTGCCGGCCTTGCCGCCGCCGATCATCGCCAGCAGGATCGCCGCACGAGAAATGCCGGCCTTTTGGGCGATCGACAGCGCGATCGGCGCGACGGTGATCACCGCCACGTCGATAAACACCCCCACCGCCGTCAGGATCAGTGTAGCCACCGCCAGCGCCAGCAGCGCGCGGGTTTCGCCCACCTTGCGTACGATAGTTTCGGCGATGGTGTGCGCCGCGCCGGATTCGATCAGCACCCCGGCCAATACCCCCGCCGCCAGAATGCGCATCACGGCGTTGGTGATGCCCTGCGCCCCGCCGATCATCAGCGTCACGGTCTGCACCAGATCGGCGCCGCCGCACAGCCCGCCCGCCAGCGCGCCGGCAATCATGCCGTAAGCCGGTGGAACCTTGCGTAGAATCAGGACGATGGCGACGGCTAACGCCACCAGCGCCCCCAGAGTGGATACGGTTGTCATTGTTGTTTTCTCCGTGGTTGATGTGCAGGCCAACATATCCCGCGCGCCCGGCGTTGGCCTGAGGGGAAACAACAAAAAATCGCCGAAGGAACGGCGCGGAATTTGTGGGTTGGCACAACTCAGTCGTGCATCAGCATGCCGATATACAACCGCAGAGAGTCAGTTAATTGATTGATTTTCATGCCGGTTATGGCTTCGATGCGCTGCAGGCGATAGCGCAGGGTATTGACGTGAATATGCAGCTGCGCGGCGGCCTGCGTCTGATCACAATTCTGCGAAAAATAGTGGCGCAGCGTGGCGCGCAGCACGCCTTTTTCATCCTGTTCGCCCAGCGTCCGCCAGGGACGCCCCAGCTCTTGCGCTCGCCAGTCCTCCCCGAGATCGCACAGCAGCGACGGCAGCGGATAGTCGTGGTAGAACAGCGTGGCGTGGCGCAATTTCAGGCGCTGCGCCATCGCCTGGGTGGCGCGCGCGGTCAGGCTGGAGCGGTAGGCGCTTTGCGGATCGTCGTAGAAACCGCCGACGATCAGCCGCACCCGAAAGCGATGCTTTAGCTGGTTTTGCAAACGCTGCGCCTGTTGGCGCTCCAGCTTCAGGCTCCACTCGCCTTGCGCCATGCTGGCCGGGCGCAGCAGGGTCATTTCATTGAAGCCGGTAATGGCGATCAACGCATCGCGCTGGGTGGCCTCCAGCTCAGCCAGCAGTTCGCGCAGCAGGTGCGGCTGCGCCTCTTGCAGCTCGACGATCCAGACGATGCGCGCCTGGCGCAGATCCAATCCCAGATACGCCGCCATCGCTTCCAGCGACGCCGTGTTCGGCTGCGGCTGCAACAGCTGGTTCGCCAGCTCTTCCCGGTAGCGTTTTTCCCACTGGTGCTGATCCAGCAGCGCCGCCTGCTCCACCATCATCTCCGCCGCCATTTTGACCAACTCGGCGTAGGCGCGCACCTCGGCCGGCTCGCCGGAAATGCCGATCACTCCCACCCGCTGATTGCGAAAGCTGAACGGCAGGTTGATGCCGGGCCGCACGCCCTTCAGGTGTTCGGCGGTGGCGCGATCGATTTCCACCACCCGATTCTCCGCCAACGCCAGCACCGCGCCTTCATGACGCTGGAACAGACGCTGCGGGTTGCCGGAGGCGATGATCACGCCGTTGCTGTCCATCACGTTGACGGAATGGCTGATGATGCCCATCGCCCGCTGGACGATCTGGCGCGCGGTGGCTTCCGCCAGAAGTTTGGTCTGTCTGAGCATGCCGGCTCCCTGCTGAGGATGAAAACGCAGGCTTGTTATACGCCATTTGGCGCGGGCGATTAACGGGCACGGCCGCAACAAGCCGCCGCGATCACAATTTGGCGGGAAAACGGCAAAAAAAAACGCCGGGCCACAGGCCCGGCGTCATGCACAGCCAGCTTGCTATCAACCGAGGATAGTCGCCAGCTCTGCGCTCACTTCGGCCACCTTGCGGGTGCCGTCGATTTTGCGGTATTGGGTGTTGCCCGCTGCCGCTTCTTTGCTGTAGTAAGAGATCAGCGGCGCGGTCATCTGATGGTATTCCACCAGGCGCTTGCGCACGGTCTCTTCCTGATCGTCCTTGCGCGTGGTCAGCTCTTCGCCGGTCACGTCGTCTTTGCCTTCCACCTGCGGCGGATTGAACTTCACGTGGTATACGCGGCCGGACGGCGCGTGCACGCGGCGGCCAACGATGCGGTCAACGATCAGCTCGTCCGGCACGTCGAACTCCAGCACGAAGTCCACGTTGATGCCGGCTTCTTTCATCGCGTCAGCCTGCGGAATGGTGCGCGGGAAGCCGTCCAACAGGAAGCCCTTGCGGCAATCTTCCTGAGCGATGCGCTCTTTGACCAGCGCGATCACCAGCTCATCGGTCACCAGCTTGCCGGCGTCCATGATCTCTTTCGCCTGCTTGCCCAGTTCACTGCCGGCCTTCACGGCTGCGCGCAACATATCACCGGTGGAGATTTGCGGAATGCCGTATTTCTCCATGATGAATTGAGCCTGAGTACCTTTACCAGCGCCCGGAGCGCCCAGCAGAATGATACGCATTGCGTAAATCCCCTTGCTATGTAGTTTTTATAAAATTGCGAAAACGCTCAACGATACCATTTCAGGGGGGGCAGGCTCAAGGCGCGCGAAGGAAATCGATTGCGGAACATGCAAAAATTCAAGCGAACAAAAGAGGGGAAAATGCAGGGAAAAACAGGAAATGCGCCCCTAACGGTGCCGTTAAGGGCGCATATAATCAACTTCAGGCGGACAGCAACTTGTTCATGCGGCGGATGAACAGGTTCGGATCCTCCAGCGTGCCGCGTTCAGCCAACAGCGCCTGATCCAAAAGCAGGTCGATCCACTCGGCGAAATGTTCGTTATCGCCCACGTCGGATGCGCGTTTGACCAACGCATGCTCAGGATTAAGCTCGAAAATGTACTTCACTTCCGGCGCCTGCTGGCCCGCAGCGGCGAACAGCTTGGCCATCTGGGTGCTCATCTCGTCGGCGTCGGTCACCACGATCGCCGGCGTATCGGTCAGGCGGTGCGTCAGACGCACATCCTTCACGCGGTCGCCCAGCAGGGTTTTCACGCGTTCGATGAACGGTTCCAACTGCTTCTCGGCCGCCTTCTGCTCTTCGGTTTCATCCGCCAGTTTATCCAGCGTTTCATCCGCCTTGCTGACCGACTGGAACGGCTTGCCGTCGAACTCGGTCAAGTAGCTCATCATCCACTCGTCGATGCGATCGGACAACAGCAGCACTTCGATACCTTTCTTGCGGAACAGCTCCAGATGCGGGCTGCTCTTGGCGGCGGCGTAGCTGTCGGCGGTGATGTAGTAAATCTTTTCCTGCCCTTCCGCCATGCGGCCGACGTACTCTTCCAGCGACACGGTCTGCACCGAGCTGTCGCCGTGGGTGGTGGCGAAGCGCAGCAGTTTGGCGATCGCTTCCTGGTTGCCGTTGTCTTCCGCCGGGCCTTCTTTCAGCACCAGACCGAACTGCTGCCAGAATTTCTGGTAGCCTTCGGCGTCGTCTTTGGCCAGCTTATCCAACATCTGCAGCACGCGCTTGGTCAGCGCGCCGCGCAGGTTCTGCGTCACGCGGCTGTCTTGCAGGATCTCGCGCGATACGTTCAGCGGCAGATCGTTGGAATCGATCAGGCCGCGCACGAAGCGCAGATAGTTCGGCATGAACTGCTCGGCGTCGTCCATGATGAACACGCGCTGCACGTACAGCTTCAGGCCGTGCTTGTGATCGCGGTTCCACATGTCCCACGGCGCCTGCGCCGGGATATACAGCAGGCTGGTATATTCCTGCTTGCCTTCCACCCGATTGTGGCTCCAGCTCAGCGGATCGGTGAAATCGTGGGCGATGTGCTTGTAAAACTCTTTGTACTCTTCGTCGGTCACGTCAGCCTTGCTGCGGGTCCACAGGGCCTGCGCCTTGTTGATCTTCTCCCAGGTGACGGTGCCGTCTTCTTCATTCTTGCTTTCGATCTCCACCGGCAAGGCGATGTGATCGGAATATTTGCCGATCACCGAGCGCAGGCGCCAGGCGTCGAGGTACTCATCTTCGCCTTCGCGCAGATGCAGGGTGATTTCGGTGCCGCGGGTTTCTTTGGTGATGTCGGCGATGGTGTAGTCGCCTTCACCGGCGGACTCCCAGAACACGCCCTCGTCATCGGCGGCGCCGGCCGCGCGGGTGCGCACGGTCACTTTGTCCGCCACGATGAACGCCGAGTAGAAACCGACGCCGAATTGGCCGATCAGTTGGCTGTCTTTCGCCTGGTCGGAACCGATGGATTCCAGAAACGCTTTGGTGCCCGATTTGGCGATGGTGCCGAGGTTTTCGATCACTTCTTCGCGGCGCATACCGATGCCGTTGTCGGCAATGGTCAGGGTGCGCTGCTCTTTATCGAAGGACAAACGCACGCGCAGCTCGCCGTCGCCGGCATACAGCTCCGGCGCGGACAGAGCGCGGAAGCGCAGCTTGTCGGCGGCGTCAGAGGCGTTGGAGATCAGCTCGCGCAGAAAAATTTCTTTGTTGGAGTACAGCGAATGGATCATCAAATGAAGCAGCTGTTTTACTTCAGACTGGAACCCGCGGGTTTCTTGACCTTTCATACTCATTGATTACCTCAAAGACAATGGCTACCAAAATCGAACAATGAGGATCAGATGAGGGTCAGGGTCTTGTTTTTCAAGCGGACGGCGGGAAATTTTTGGCAAAAAACAATGGGGCCGGGCGGCCCCATCCGGGAAAACATCAGAACTTGATGGCGTGGCGTCCCGCCAGCGAATGCGACAGCGTGGTGCCGTCGACCATCTCCAGCTCGCCGCCCACCGGCACGCCGTGGGCGATGCGGCTGGCGAGCACGCCATACTGGCCACACATCTCGGCGATATAGTTGGCGGTCGCCTCCCCTTCCACCGTCGGGTTGGTGGCGAGGATCACTTCGGTGATGCTTTCCTTTTCCAGCCGTTGCTCCAGGCGATCCAGACCGATATCGCCCGGCCCGATGCCGTCCAGCGGCGACAGATGCCCCATCAGCACAAAGTAGCGCCCGGCGAACTGGCCGGTCTGCTCGATGGCGTGGATATCCGCCGGGCTTTCCACCACGCAAATCTGGCCGTTTTGCTGGCGGCGCGGATTGGCGCAGATGGTGCAGACGTCCTGCTCGGTGAAGGTGCGGCAGTCGGCGCAGTGGCCGATCTCCGACATCGCGCGCGTCAACGCCTGCGCCAGGCGCATGCCGCCGCTGCGATCGCGCTGCAGCAGCTGAAACGCCATGCGCTGAGCCGATTTCGGGCCGACGCCCGGCAGGCAGCGCAGCGCCTCCATCAGGGATTCAAGGAGCGGGCTGGTTTGCATCAGAACGGCATCTTGAAGCCAGGCGGCAACTGCATGCCGCTGGAGACGGAGGCCATTTTCTCTTTCTGGGTCTCTTCGATGCGGCGCGCGGCGTCGTTAAACGCAGCGGCGATCAGATCTTCCAGCATCTCTTTGTCGTCTTCCATCAGGCTTGGATCGATTTCCACGCGGCGGCAGTTGTGCGCGCCATTGATGGTGACTTTCACCAGGCCGGCGCCAGATTCGCCGGTCACTTCCAATTTGGCGACTTCTTCCTGCATCTGCTGCATTTTTTCTTGCATTTGCTGGGCTTGCTTCATCAGGTTGCCCAGACCGCCTTTACCAAACATAGTCGTCTCTCGTCGCTAGGGCCGCGCACATCGCGCAGCGTTTAAAGGGGGCGAATACTCTCTTCATCCAGATCCGCGTCGAAGAATCGGCGCAGCGTCTGAATGTTGGTATCCGCTTCGATGGACTGGCGCGCCTGCGCCAGCTTTTCCTCATAGATGGCTTGTCGCCATTCCAGCGGGGTGCGCTCCGCCGGATTATCGTCCTCCACCACGGTCAGCTCGATCGGGCTGCCGTACAGCTCACCGAGCGCGTCGGCCAGCGTCTTCTGCGCCGAAGGCGAATTCAGATGGCGCTGCGAAGACCGCAGATGGAGGCTAATCTTGCCCGGCTCCGGCTGCTGCTTGAAGGCGTTCAACGCCAGCTGCTGCACCAGTTTCGGGATCTTCAGCTTATCGATTTCCGCCGCCCAGGCGTCGCGCTCCAGCGACTCCACCACCAGCTTGGCGGCCAGCTCCGGCGTTTTCTCGTGCTCCAACGCCGTGCGCAGCGCTTTCGGCGTCGCCAGCGGTTCCGGCGCCGCCTCGGGCTCGGTCTGCGCGCGCCAACGATAGGCTTCCGGTTTCGCCGGTTTTTCCGGCACCTTCTTCTCCGCCAGGCGCTGCTGGCTGCGCTCGGTCACGGAAGCCAAACGCCCCAGCGCCGAGTTTGCCGGCCGCGCTATTCCTGGCGCCGCCGGCTCATTCTTTTTTGGTGTGGATGCTCCCTGCTGCCGTTGCAGCTGGGACCGCGCTTTCAACAGCTGGGCGGTGGCATCCGGTAAAGGGGTCGATGATTGTCGCTGCGGCGCGGCCGGCTGCCCTAGCGGCGGCGGCGCGTCCTGAAACTGCGGCGGCTGTGGCGATGCGGCCTGCTGCGGCTGCGCCATCGGCGTCGGCGCGGTCTGCACCAACGCCACCGGCTCCGGGATCACCGCTTTCGGGTGAAACGCCAGCGCGCGCAGCAGGGTCATCTCAACCCCCATGCGGCGATCCGGCGCATAGGCCAGCTCTTTGCGGCCCACCAACAGCGTCTGGTAATAGAGTTGCACATCGGCCGGCGGCAGGGTGCGCGCCAGCTCACGCAGCCGTTGTTCCACGGCGGCGTAGTGGTTGTCGAGCATCGAAGGCAGCAGTTGCACCATCGCAATGCGGTGCAGCAACGCCAGCGTCTCCACCAGCAGGTTTTCCCAATCCACGCCGCGCGAAGCGGCCTGCGCGACCTGCGCCATCACCTTTTCACCGTCGGCGCTGACCAGCGCTTCGAGGATCGCCAGCGGCTGCTCGTCATCGAGCGTACCGAGCATCTGGCTGACGGTGGCGGCGGTCACCTGCCCCTGCCCCATGGCGATCGCCTGATCGGTCAGGCTCAGCGCATCGCGCATGCTGCCGTCGGCGGCGCGCGCCAGCAGCTGCAGCGCGCGGGCGTCGCTGGTGATCTGCTCCGCCGTCAGCACCGTTTCCAGCTGCTGGCGGATCTGATCGACGTCCAGCGCTTTGAGGTGAAACTGCAGGCAGCGGGAAAGAATGGTCACCGGCAATTTTTGCGGATCGGTGGTGGCCAACAGGAATTTGACGTGCGGCGGCGGCTCTTCCAGCGTCTTCAGCAACGCGTTGAAGCTGTGGCGCGAGAGCATGTGCACTTCATCGATCAGGTAGACCTTGAAGCGGCCGCGCGCCGGCGCGTACTGAACGTTGTCCAGCAGATCGCGGGTATCTTCCACCTTGGTTCGGGAAGCGGCGTCGATCTCGATCAGATCGACGAAGCGCCCCTGCTCGATCTCGCGGCAGTTGTCGCATTGGCCGCACGGCGTGGCGGTGATGCCGGTTTCACAGTTCAGGCCTTTGGCCAGCAAGCGGGCGATGGTGGTTTTCCCCACGCCGCGCGTGCCCGAGAACAGATAGGCGTGATGGATCCGCCCCAGCGAGAGGCCGTTGGCCAGCGCGGTCAGGACATGTTCCTGGCCGACCACGTCTGCGAACGTTTGAGGGCGCCACTTACGGGCGAGAACCTGATAGCTCATTAATACCGGAGAAGTCGAGTAATCTGGAGGGTCATGCTAACACAGCCCCGCGGCAATCCGCGAGGCCGTTGTGCCCAAGGGGCGATGCCGCATCAATGACCGGCGAAGTCCACCAGGCAGTAGCAGTCGATGCCCAGCTTGTTCAGACGCGCTTCTCCGCCCAGATCCGGCAGGTTGATGATGAACGCGGCGTCTTTCACTTCACCGCCCAGACGGCGGATCAGTTTGGTGGTCGCTTCAATGGTGCCGCCGGTCGCCAGCAGATCGTCCACCACCAGCACTTTGTCGCCCGCGGTGATGGCGTCGGTGTGGATCTCCAGCTTGTCGGTGCCGTACTCCAGCTCATAGCTTTCGCTGAGCGTGGCGCGCGGCAGTTTGCCCGGTTTGCGCACCGGCACGAAACCGACGCCCAACGCTAACGCGACGGGCGCGCCGAACAGGAAACCACGCGCTTCGGTACCCACCACCTTGGTCACGCCCGCTTCGCGATAGCGCTCAACCAGCAGCTCGATGCTGGCGGCGTAGGCCAACGGGTTTTCCAGCAGGCTGGTCACGTCGCGGAACAGGATGCCCGGCTTCGGATAATCCGGGATGGTTTTGATACTGTCTTTAATAAACTGAAGCTGCTGCGCAGTAGCGGTCATAATTGTTGCCTGATAAAACTGCCTGAAAACCGGCGCGCCGCTCACCCGCCGCCCCCGGGTGAAACACACCGGAGAAAAAATGGCAGGCGATCCGCGCACGAAAACGCCCAAATCTATGCAAACTGGCGGACAAATGCAACTCTCCCCTGCATCTTTCACCCCACAGCGTTGTTGACCGCACGCATTACTTACCTAAGTAAGCTCCCGGGGATGCCTGCGTTTGTCGCCTGGCTGCGGCTTGAAAGCTATTGAGGAGTTTAAGGTACAATCAGCGCTGTTTTTGTTGCGGCAGATCAATAACCGGCAGGCGCAGCATAAAGGTCAGCAAAATGGCCAACATCAGCAGCAACAGCCCGCGCACCCACCAGATTTTCACCAGCCACAGCGAACAGGCGAAGGTCAGCACGATCACCAGCACCGCTTTCCACTTCGCCCCCGGCGGCAGCGCGCGATGCTGCTGCCAATGGCGCAGATAAGGGCCAAACCAGGAACGGTACAGCAGCCAGTGATGAAAGCGCGGCGAAGAGCGGGCGAAGCACCAGGCGGCCAACAGCAGGAACGGCGTGGTCGGCAACAGCGGCAACACCACGCCCAACGTCGCCAGCACCACCGCCAACCAGCCCAAAATGATCAATAACCCACGCGTCATGCGATTCTTCGCTCCTCAATCGGTTGCGGCTTACTGTAGCATCGGCGCCGCGCCGGCGGAATATGCATGCGGCGCTTGTTTCAGGACGGCATCGCGGGCAAGCTTACGCCTGTTGAAATCAAGAGGGAGCTTATGTGAGCACTCAGCGTCTATTACAGGTGTTGGCACAGCAGATCGCGGCGCTGGCGGCCGAAGTCAGCCCGCGCGGCGACGCCCCGATCCCGCAGGCGCGGTTCGACGCCGCCCTGTTCGCCAACCGCGGCACGCGGCTGCGCGACTACCTGGCCGAAGTGGAGAAAAACTTCGCCCAGCTGCAAAACGCCGCTAACGACAGCCGCGCCAGCCAGGTGGCCTTTCTGGCCGAAAAACTGGTGGCTCAGATCGCCGCCCTGCAGCGCGAGCTGGCGACCCAGGCGCTGCGGCGCAAAAATCAGCCGAAGGAAGCCCCCGAGGTCGATCTCTACCACAAGCTGGCCGAGCATCAGGATTACGAACGCCGGCTGATCGCCATGATTCAGGATCGGGAAAGCCTGCTGGGGCGCCAGACCACGCTGGCGGCGCAGCAAAAGCTGCAGCACGAGCTGGCGGCGCTGGAGGGGCGGCTGATGCGCTGTCGTCAGGCGTTGGCGCGCATCGAGCGCAATATCGAGCGCAAAGAAAACGGTTTTTGAAGATTTATCACAATATTTTAATGATTATTCCCCGGTTGCGCGCCGGGTTCACTATACTCTGCCGATACCCGAGTTATTCATCCCATTAATTAAATAAGCGCAGGTGCTATGTCTCTGGAAAACGCCTCACCCGAACTGCAGCTGGCGGTAGACTTGATTTACCTGCTGGAATGCAACGAGATCGATCCGGCCACCGCGCTGGCGGCGCTGGATATCGTCAAACGGGATTATCAGGAAAAGCTGCAGCGCGCCGGCGTCACCTCTCCCTATCTGCCTGCCGGACAGTAACCGGGGACAGCGCCGCTGTCCCTTTCGCCTCTCATTGCTTATCCGCCGCCGTCTGGCCGCCGTCGTCCGGCGACAGCGTTCTTTTCACTTCCTGCACTTCGTTGCCCTGCTGGTTATGCAGATACACCTCCAGCTGGTTGAAGGCGATGTCGATGCCGTTTTCCCGGCACAAGCGGTCGATTGAGCGATTCAGTTCGTCCACCGTGTAGCTGCGATCGCGCAGTTCCCGCACATAGAGCCGCAGTTCGTGATCCAGCGTGCTGGCGCCGAAGTTGAGGAAGAACACCTGCGGTTCGGGATCGGTCATCACCCGCGGGTTGTCGTGCGCCGCCTGCAGCAGCACCTTTTTCACCTTGTCGAGATCGGAGCCGTAGGCCACGCCGACCTTGATCAGCACGCGGGTGATGGTATCGGACAGCGACCAGTTGATCAGACGCTCGGTGACGAACGCCTTGTTCGGAATGATCACCTCTTTGCGATCGAAGTCGGTAATGGTGGTGGCGCGAATGCGGATCTTGCTGACCGAACCGGAGAAGGTGCCGATGGTGATGGTATCGCCGATGCGGATCGGGCGTTCGAACAGAATGATCAGGCCGGAGACGAAGTTGGCGAAGATCTCTTGCAGGCCGAAACCCAGCCCGACCGTCAGACCGGCGGCCAGCCATTGCAGTTTGTCCCAGGATACGCCGAGCGATCCCAGCGCAACCACGGCGCCCACGGCGGTAATCAGGTAAGTGAGCACGGTGGTGATGGCGTAAGACGCCCCCTGCCGCAGTTGCAGCCGCGACAGCACCACCACCTCCAGCAAACCGGGCAAGTTGCGGGTGAGCACGTAGGCGACAATCACTGCGGCGATCGCCACCATCATGTTGCCCAGCGTCACCGCCTGCGACACGCTGCTGCCCGCCACGGTGCTGGTGTAATGCCACAGCGTGATGCTGTCCAGATAAGCGATGACCGTCACCAGATCCGACCAAATGGCGTAGAAGGCGCTGGCGAAGATGGCGAACAGCACCAGGGTGGTCAGGCGCAGCGACTGCTGGTTGATCTGATCGAGCGCCAGCGGCGGCTCTTCCACCACCGGTTCGCCGCCTTCGGCTCCTTCTTTCGCCACGTTTTGCCGCCGCGCCAACGCGCGCCGGTAAGCCAGACGCCGCGCCGCCACGCTCAGGCCGCGCAGCGCGGTCAGGTATACGATATTCCACAGGAAAAACAGATACAGGCTGTCTATCCAGCGGCTGGCCAGCCGCAGCGTGGTATAGAAGTAGCCGGCGAACATCAGCCCCAGCAGGATCAGCGGCGTGGCGGCCAGTGCGGTGACCACCACCAGCCGCACGGCATGCGAGCCTTTTTCACGCCAGCTGTCGCGGCACAGCGGGAACACCAGCACCGTGAGCAGCGCCAGCGTCAACATCACCACGATCTGGCCGATCACGTCTTCCACCAGACGCAGCGGCGCTTTCTCGCCCAATACCGACCAGAAGATCAACGGCTGCAGCGCCAACCCCAGCCGCAGCGTCTGACGGCGGTAATGCGCGCACAGGTTGGCGCCGAAGTTGAAATGCCGCTCGGCGATGCCGCCCGGTTTCAGCATGCGATAGCTGAAGCCGAACACCAGCCACGACAGCGCCAGCTGCTGCGACAATGCCCATATAAAGTCGCTGATGCCGAAATCCGCGCGATACATCCAGAAACCGACGCCGAGGAGTAACGCGGCGCCGGGCAACACTTTCAGCAAGGTCAGCGCGATGGCCTTCGGCGTGTGCAGTTGGCCGTCGCGCTTAAGTTGCCCCACGTCGTTGGCCAGCTTTTGCAAATGGCCGTCGATCAGCCGGTAGCGCCAGCGCAATACCCCGATCGCCAACAGCATCGGGATCAGGAACACCAGCGCATTCAACCCGCCCTGCACCAGCTTGCCGCCGTCGAATTTGAGATCGAGCCCGGCAATCTGATCGCGCACCGCCTCCGGCATCGCCTTCAGCCACGCCAGATCGACCGGCTTGTTGCTGTTGACCCAGAAAATCTGCTGGGTCAGCGTATCTTGCAGAGAACCGTAAACGCTGGTCAGCTGCTGCTGATTGATCTGCAGGTTGATCGACAGCGACAGCTGGTTGCTGAGCTGCTTGTTCAGCTGATCCAGCAGTTCACGGCGCATATCGACGATCTCGTTTAACGCGTCGATCACCTCCGGGCCGGCCTTTTCCTTGCTTTCGGCCACCAGCTGGTTGATGTAATCCTCTCCCTTGAACAGATCGTCGCGTTGCTGATTGATATCGAACTGCTCCAGCCGCAAATCGGCGATGCGCGTGTCCATATCCGCCAACAGCGTGCCCTGCGGCAGGCTCTGCTGCTGCTGATACAAGATGCGCGACAGCACCAGGCTGCCCTTCAGCACCTGGATCTGTTCTTTCAGGTTACGCTCCGCCTGCAGCCCGCGGTCGAGCCAGTTTTTGACCCGAATGTTCTGCTGGAACAGGGTGTTGCTCTCTTCGGTGGCGGCGATCAGCCGCTGGCTCAGTTGGCGGTTGACGTCCAGCTGTTTGCTGACCAACAGATCGTGCTGGATATCGGTGGCGTCTTCCGGGTTTTGCGCCTCTTTGGCGGTCTTTTCAGACAGCGTCAAACGTTTGCTGTTGACGATCTCCTGCAGCAACTGCACCGAGCGATCCAGCGCGTCGATATGCGCCGTGGTGTAATCACGCTGTTTTTGCAGCAGATCCTGCAGCGTGGTATTGGCTTCCAGACTTTTGCGCTGCAGCTCAAGCTGTGCGTTGAGCAACGCCTGCTCGGTGGTCAGCATCACCTGCTGGCTGTTGCGCAGCGAATCTTGTCCCGGCGTCTGGCCGCTGAGCTGGCTGCGGATTTCCTGCAGGCGCTGCGAAGCGGCGTACATGGTGCTTTGTACTCGTTCAGGCTGGGTTTGCAGCGACACCAGTTGGCTGTTGTAAGTAGAGAGGCTCTCCTGCGCGCTTTGCAGCTCGTCGAGCGTTTGATACAGCCGGCTTTCCAATTGGCGCAGCGACAGCGGCAACAGCGCGGCGCGCGCCGCCGCATTGTCTACCGGCCGCTTCAGCGCATCCAGTTCGGCGGTCACCTGATTGAGTTTCGCCGGCGCCTGCTGCACCTGCTGTTTAAGCTGTGCGGCGTCCTGCCGATTGCGCTCGATGGCGTCCAGCAGCTCCAGCGTGCGGGTTAAATCCTGTTGGGACAGCTTTTCGACCGGCGTCAGGGCTTTTTGCTTGTTCAGCGCTTCCAGCTGGCTTTGCACTTCGCTGCGCTGCGGCAAATCGCCGTTCAGCGCCGCCTGCACCGGCGAGCTCAGCGCGCAAATCAGGAAAAGGAGTGTCGCGGCGGCGATGCGCCGCCGGCATGCGCCGACAAACGAGCGCGGCGTCAGAGAGGGCAGAGTCAACCAGCGATGCATGATTTAGCTTCGGATCGGTTAAGAAGCCTGAAGATTATCACGATCGCCGGCGGGCAATGAACAACAAAAACGTTGCCGATGATGTCCCGTTGTCGCGAAATCAGAAAGTGAGCACTTTCTCCGCCGCCAGCGTCCACTGCGCCAGTTCGACCAGCGTGCCGATCTCCACGCCGTCCGCCAGCGGCAAGCGGCTGACGCCGCGCGCGTCGGCGCAGGTCTTGCACAGCTTGACCGGCACCTGCTGCGCGGTGAGGATCTCCAGCATCTGCTGCAGATGGTATCCTTCGTGCGGCTGCTGTCCTGCCAGCCCGGCCACCACCGCGTCGGACATCAGAAACAGCCGCAGGTCGAGACTGCTTTGCTGCTCTTTCAGCGCGATGGCCAACCGCAGCGCATTGAACAAGGATTCATGGCCATAGGCGGCGCCGTTGGCGATGAGAACAACTGATGACATGAAATCTCTCCTTATAAAGGAAGGCGGTCGACGTCGGGGTTGAGGCGCAAGGTGGGGCAAAACTGCAGCATCTCCAAAAACGCATCGACCAGCGCTTCGGCTTCGGCCCGCAGATCGAAACTTTCCGGCATAAACAGCCAGTTTTCCATCAGGCCGGTGATATAACCGCGCAGGATGATCGCCGCACGGCGGGTATGCAAATCGGCGGGCAATTGCTCGTGGTGAATGCAGTTATACAGCACCGCTTCGATGCGTTCGTAGCCGGCGAGGTACAGCACCTTGCGCGAATCCAGCAGCGGCATCATTTCACCGACAAACTCGCATTTGTGGAATATAATCTCCATCAACGCCCGCCTGCGGCCGTCTTCAACCGTAGACGTCAGAATGTAAATCAGAATTTCCCGGATAACCCGCAGTGGATTATCGGGAAACTTTGCCTGATACTCTGTTTCGAGCTGGTCAATTTTCGGCTCGGTAGATTCCCAAACTTCATTAAACAGGTCTACCTTATTCTTGAAGTGCCAGTAAATGGCTCCACGCGTAACCCCGGCAGCGGTGGCAATATCTGTCAGTGACGTTGCAGCAACGCCACGTTCAGAGAACTCTCTCACCGCAGCATCGAGGATTTGCTGCCGGGTTTCTTGCGCCTGCTGTTTGGTTTTTCGT
This sequence comes from Serratia sp. ME47, assembly GCF_903970925.1. Taxonomy (NCBI): domain Bacteria; kingdom Pseudomonadati; phylum Pseudomonadota; class Gammaproteobacteria; order Enterobacterales; family Yersiniaceae; genus Serratia; species Serratia sp. ME47. The sequence continues at coordinate 61,520 of NZ_CAJCKE010000006.1, forward strand.
GCCATGGCATTGTTATTTAGGGGGAGTGTGATTTACATACATTCGCGAATGTATGTACCATAGCACGCACATATAATTAACGCAGCAATGGGTTTTAAAGCTTGTGATCCATTGATCATTTTGAAATCGGACACTTGAGGTTTTTCTATGAACAAAAACAGAGGGTTAACGCCTCTGGCGGCCGTTCTGATGCTTTCAGGCAGCTTAGTGCTAACAGGATGTAACGATAAAGAAACCCAACAGCAAGGCGCCCAACAGCAGGCTCCTGAAGTGGGCGTAGTCACTTTGAAGGCCGAGCCTCTCAATATCACTACCGATCTTCCTGGCCGCACCGCTGCGTATCGCATCGCCGAAGTTCGCCCTCAGGTCAGCGGCATCATCCTGAAGCGTAACTTCGTTGAAGGCAGCGATATCAAGGCCGGGACGTCTCTGTACCAAATCGATCCCGCGACCTATCAGGCCAGCTACGACAGCGCGAAAGGCGATTTGGCCAAAGCGCAGGCCAGCGCTTCCATCGCGCGCGTGACGGTAAACCGCTACAAGCCATTGCTGGGCACCAGCTACATCAGCAAGCAGGACTATGACAACGCCGTGTCCACGCTGCAGCAAGCGGATGCCGCCGTGGTGGCCGCCAAGGCCGCCGTGGAAACCGCGCGCATCAACCTGGCGTACACCAAGGTGACCTCTCCGATCTCCGGCCGCATCGGCAAATCCGCCGTGACCGAAGGCGCGCTGGTCAGCAACGGCCAGGCAACCGCCCTGTCCACCGTGCAGCAGCTGGATCCGATGTATGTCGACGTCACCCAGTCGAGCACCGACTTCCTGCGCCTGAAGCAAGAACTGGCCAGCGGCGCGCTGAAGCAGGAAAACGGCAAGGCCAAAGTGAAACTGATGCTGGAAAACGGCACCGAATACGCGCAGGAAGGCACGCTGGAGTTCTCCGACGTCACCGTCGATGAGACCACCGGCTCCATCACCATTCGCGCCCTGTTCCCTAACCCGAACGATACGCTGTTGCCTGGCATGTTCGTGCGCGCCCGTCTGGACGAAGGCGTACGCAGCGATGCGTTGCTGGTGCCTCAACAGGGCGTCACCCGCAACCCGCGCGGCGACGCGACGGCGTTGGTGGTAGGGGCAGACAACAAAGTTGAGCTGCGCACGCTGAAGGCGGACCAGGCGATTGGCGACAAATGGCTGGTTACCGATGGCCTGAAAGCCGGCGATCGCGTCATCGTCACGGGCCTGATGAAAGTGCATCCGGGCGCGCAGGTAAAAGTGCAGGAAGTTGACACTCAGGCGCAAAAACAGCCGCAGTCTGAAGCGCAGAAGTCATAAAAAGGAGCCTGTAATACATGGCTAAGTTCTTTATAGACCGCCCAATTTTCGCCTGGGTAATCGCCATCATCGTCATGTTGGCGGGGGTGCTTGCAATAATGAAACTGCCAATCGCGCAGTATCCCACTATTGCACCGCCGGCGGTGAGTATTTCCGCCAACTACCCGGGTGCAGATGCCAAAACGGTGCAGGATACCGTCACACAGATTATCGAACAGAACATGAACGGTATCGATAACCTGATGTACATGTCCTCCACCAGTGATTCCTCTGGTAGCGTCACCATTACCCTGACGTTTGAGTCCGGCACCGATCCTGACATCGCGCAGGTTCAGGTCCAGAACAAACTGTCGTTGGCCACCCCGCTGCTGCCGCAAGAAGTTCAGCAGCAGGGCCTGAAAGTAGAAAAATCCAGCAGCAGCTTCCTGATGGTGGCCGGCTTCGTTTCCGACGATCCGAACATGACTCAGGACGATATTGCGGACTACGTGGCGTCCAACATCAAGGACCCGATCAGCCGTTCGTCCGGCGTGGGTGAAGTGCAGCTGTTCGGTGCCCAGTACGCGATGCGTATCTGGCTGGATCCGAACAAGCTGAACAACTACCAGCTGACGACCACGGACGTGACCTCCGCCATCACCGAGCAGAACAACCAGATCGCCGCAGGCCAGCTGGGCGGCCTGCCGCCGGTGCCGGGGCAGCAGTTGAACGCCTCGATCATCGCGCAGACCCGTCTGACTTCGCCGGAAGAGTTCGGCAAGATCCTGCTGAAGGTCAATACCGACGGTTCCCAGGTGCGCCTGCGCGACGTCGCTCACATCGAGCGCGGCGCGGAAAGCTATGCCGTTACCGCGCGTTATAACGGCAAGCCTGCCGCCGGCCTGGGTATCAAACTGGCGACCGGCGCCAACGCCTTGAACACCGCTAAAGGTGTGAAAGACGAGCTGGCCAAGATGGCGCCCTTCTTCCCGCAAGGGATGAAAGTGGTTTATCCGTACGACACCACCCCATTCGTTAAGATCTCCATCAACGAAGTGGTGAAAACGCTGATCGAAGCCATCATCCTGGTATTCCTGGTGATGTATCTGTTCCTGCAGAACTTCCGCGCAACGCTGATCCCAACCATCGCGGTGCCGGTGGTGTTGCTGGGGACCTTTGCGATACTCGCGGCGTTCGGCTTCTCGATAAACACCCTGACGATGTTCGGCATGGTGTTGGCGATCGGCCTGCTGGTGGATGACGCCATCGTGGTGGTGGAGAACGTCGAGCGCGTCATGTCCGAAGAGGGGCTGCCGCCGAAAGAAGCTACCCGTAAATCGATGGGCCAGATCCAGGGCGCGCTGGTGGGTATCGCCATGGTTCTGTCGGCGGTATTCGTGCCGATGGCGTTCTTCGGCGGTTCAACCGGCGCCATCTATCGTCAGTTCTCGATCACCATCGTGTCCGCGATGGCGCTGTCGGTGCTGGTGGCCTTGATCCTGACGCCGGCGCTGTGCGCCACCCTGCTCAAACCGATCCCGAAAGGCGATCATGGGGTTAAAACGGGCTTCTTCGGCTGGTTTAACCGCATGTTCGAGAAGAGCACGCATCACTATACCGACAGCGTGGGCAACATCCTGCGCAGCACCGGCCGCTACCTGATCATCTACCTGCTGATCGTGGTTGGCATGGGCCTGCTGTTCCTGCGCCTGCCCTCTTCGTTCCTGCCGGACGAAGATCAGGGCATCCTGTTGACCATGGTGCAGTTGCCTGCCGGCGCCACCGAATCCCGCACCAACAAGGTGTTGGAAGAAGTCTCCGACTACTTCCTGAACAAGGAAAAGGACAACGTGGTTTCGGTGTTTACCGTCGCGGGCTTCGGCTTCAACGGTAACGGCCAGAACAACGGCCTGGCATTCGTCAGCCTGAAAGACTGGGGTGAGCGTCCAGGGGCCGGGAACAAGGTAGAAGCGATCGCGGGTCGCGCCATGGGCGCCTTCTCGCAGATTAAAGAAGGCCTGGTGTTCCCGTTCAACCTGCCGGCAATCATCGAACTCGGTACCGCAACCGGCTTCGACTTCGAGCTGATTGATCAGGGCGGCCTGGGACACGAAAAACTGACCGAAGCGCGTAACCAGCTGTTGGGCATGGTTGCTCAGCATCCGGACGTGCTGGTGGGCGTGCGCCCGAACGGCCTGGAAGATACGCCGCAGTTCAAACTGATCGTCGATCAGGAGAAAGCCAAGGCGCTGGGCGTGAGCATCACCACCATCAACAGCACGCTGAGCACCGCACTGGGTGGTTCATACGTCAACGACTTCATCGACCGCGGTCGTGTGAAGAAGGTGTACGTACAGGCCGAAGCGCCGTTCCGCATGCTGCCGGAAGACATCAACAAATGGTACGTGCGCGGTACCAGCGGCCAGATGGTGCCATTCTCCGCCTTCTCTTCGGCGAAATGGGAATACGGCTCACCGCGTCTGGAACGCTATAACGGCTTGCCGTCGATGGAAATTCTGGGCCAGGCTGCACCGGGCAAGAGTACCGGTGAAGCGATGAACCTGATGGAACAGCTGGCGTCCAAACTGCCAAGCGGCATCGGTTACGACTGGACCGGCATGTCCTATCAGGAACGTCTGTCGGGCAACCAGGCGCCGGCGCTGTACGCCATCTCGATTCTGGTGGTGTTCCTGTGTCTGGCGGCGCTGTATGAAAGCTGGTCCGTGCCGTTCTCGGTCATGCTGGTATTGCCGCTGGGGGTTATCGGTGCGTTGTTGGCCGCGACGATGCGCGGCATGAATAACGACGTGTACTTCCAGGTGGGGCTGTTGACCACCATCGGTCTATCGGCGAAGAACGCCATCCTGATCGTGGAATTCGCCAAGGATCTGATGGAGAAAGAAGGCAAAGGTCTGATCGAAGCGACGTTGGAAGCGGTGCGTATGCGTCTGCGTCCAATCCTGATGACGTCCCTGGCCTTCATCCTCGGGGTTCTGCCGCTGGTTATCAGCAGCGGCGCAGGCTCCGGCGCACAGAACGCGGTAGGTACCGGCGTAATGGGCGGGATGATCACCGCGACCGTATTGGCGATCTTCTTCGTACCGGTGTTCTTCGTGGTGGTTCGCCGCCGCTTCAGCAAGAAGAACGAAGACCTGGAACACAGCCACCCGGTAGAGCATCACTGATCGTTCAGTGAAGGGATTTCTACCCGATAATCGAAAAGGCCGCGCATGCGGCCTTTTTCTTTTGCTTCAGTTGCTTAATGCAAACCGTTCTCATTAATTCACTCGTGTGTGCAATTTACGCTTGATCGTGATGCCCGGTCGGCGCATAATTACTGTTATAGTATAACATTACACGAGAAAGCCATTATGAAACCCGGCATCCATCCCGATTATCGCACCGTGGTGTTCCACGACGTCAGCGCCAACGCCTACTTCAAAGTGGGATCGACCATCAAAACCGATCGCACCATCGAGCTGGACGGCGAAAGCTGGCCGTATGTCACCCTCGACGTCTCTTCCGCTTCGCATCCGTATTACACCGGCAAGCAGAAAGACTATTCCAAAGAAGGCAGCACGGCGCGCTTCCAGCAGCGCTTTGGCCGCTTTATCGGCAATAAGTAACAAGGAACCCCCATGCAGGTATTGAGTTCATTGCGTTCGGCGAAAAATCGCCACCCGGATTGCAAAGTCGTGCGTCGTCGTGGCCGCATCTATGTGATCTGTAAAAGCAATCCGCGATTCAAAGCGGTACAGGGACGTAAGAAAAAGCGTTAACTCCAAAGTGTCATCTGTCGCAAAGCCCCGTTGCTGCTCAACGGGGCTTTTTTTATGGCGAGAAAGTGCCTGCAAGCTGCCCCCGCCGGCAAGCGGGGGCGGAGATTACTTCATGCTGCTCAGCAACGCGTCGACATTGTGCTTGAACGCCTGCTCATAGGTGGCTGCCGGGCCGCCCACGCGCGAGAGCGCTTCAGGGTACAGCTCGCCGCCCGCCTTGGCGCCGGTGGCGGCGGCAATCTGTTTCACCAGTCGCGGATCGGTCTGGTTTTCGATAAAGTAAGCGTTAACTTTTTCCTGTTTGATTTGCTTGATCAGGCCGGCCACATCGCTGGCGCTGGCTTCGGCCTCGGTGGAAAATCCGACCGGCGCAAGGAAGGTGACGCCATACTCTTGCCCAAAGTAACCAAAGGCATCATGGCTGGTGAGCACCTTACGTTTCTGCGGCGGCACAGCGGCGAACTGGGTTTTGGCCCACAGATCCAGCTTTTGCAACTGCTGAATGTATTCGGCGCCGCGCTGGCGAAAATAGTTGGCATCCTCGGGATCGGCGGCGATCAGGGCGTTCATCACGTTGGTGGCGTACTGCACGCCGTTTTTCATGCTGTTCCAGGCGTGAGGATCGGTAATCGGTTTGCCATCCTCCTCCATTTGGCGGGTGTTGATGCCCTGTGACGCGGTAATCACCTGTCCTTTATAACCCGAAGCGCTGACCAGGCGATCGATCCACCCTTCCAGCCCCAGGCCGCTGACGAACACCACGTCGGCCTGCGCCAACGTCTTGCCGTCCTGCGGTGAAGGCTCAAAGCTGTGCGGATCGCCATCCGGCCCCACCAGCGTGCTAACCTTGACGTGATCGCCCCCCACCTGTTTAACGATATCTCCCAGAATGGAAAAGCTGGCGACGGCGTCGACGGTCTTCGCCATCGCCAATGGGCTGGCCAGCAGAGCAGCGACCGCCAGCGATATAGGTAAACGTTTCATATTTTCTCCTTGCAAATGGCACTTCTCAACGGCGCGCAAAGGCGTAAATGCCTCCACGCGTTCCAAACAGGATCGAGACAAAGAAGATGACGCTGGCGCTGAGCACGATCGCCGGACCGGCAGGCAGCGAAGCGTAGTAGGACCACACCAGCCCAATCAGGCTGGACAGCGCGCCGATGCCCATCGCCACCGCCAGCGTCTGCGGCAGATTGCGCGCCCAGAAGCGTGCGCTGGCGGCGGGCAGCATCATCAGCCCCACCGACATCAGGGTGCCGAGGACCTGGAACCCCGCCACCAGATTGACCACCACCAGCGCCAAAAACAGGCCGTGGATCAGCGCCAACCGGCGCGGCGCGTTAACGCGCAGGAAAGTGACGTCGAAGGACTCGATCACCAACGCGCGGTACAGCGCCGCCAGCGCCAGCAGCGACACCGTGGCGATCGCACCGACCATCAGCATCGCCTGCGCATCCACCGCCAGAATCGAACCGAACAGCACGTGCAGCAGATCCACGCTGGAACCGCGCAGCGAGACCAACGTGACCCCGAGCGCCAGCGACCCCAGATAGAATCCGGCGAAGCTGGCGTCCTCTTCCAGCGGCGTGCGGCGGCTCACCAGGCCGGACAACATCGCCACCGCCAGCCCGGCGATAAAGCCGCCCACGCCCATGGCCACCAGCGACATGCCGGAAATCAGATAACCGATTGCCGCGCCGGGCAACACCGCGTGGGACAACGCATCCCCCACCAGGCTCATGCGGCGCAGCAACAGAAACACCCCCAGCGGGGCGGCGCTGAGCGACAGCGCCAGACACGCCATCAATGCGCGACGCATAAAACCGAAAGAGAGAAAAGGGTCGATAAGCCCATGCAACAGCATCATGGCGCCACCACCCGCAGGCTCGGCTGCCGTTCGGCGGCGAGATACCGCGGCACCTGTTCCAGCACGCGCTCGGCCGCGCCCCAATGACACGCCTGCGGGGTCAGCAACAGCACCTGCGGAAAATGCTCGGCGACCATCGACATGTCATGCAGGACGGCGATCACCGTTCTCCCCTGCTGATGCAGCTGCGCGATCACCTGCAGCAGGATCTGCGTAGTGGCGCTGTCGATGCCGGTAAAGGGTTCATCCAGCAGGATCAACGGCGCCTGTTGGACCAACAGGCGCGCAAACAGCACCCGCTGCAGCTGGCCGCCGGAGAGCTCGCCCACCGGACTGTGCGCCAGCGCGCTCATGCCGACGCTCGCCAGCGCCTCATTAACCTGGCTCGCCGCACGCTGGTTCATACCGCCGAACATGCCGCTTTGCGGCCAACATCCCATCGCCACCAGATCGCTCACCGCGATCGGGAATTGCCGATCCAGCTCCGCCTGCTGCGGTAAATAAGCCTTGCGCGGCGGCTTTTCACCGCTAAAGTCCAGGCGACCCGCCACAGGCGGCAACAAACCGGCGAGCGTTTTCAGCAACGTCGATTTCCCTGCCCCGTTGACGCCCACCACCGCGGTTAACGAACCGGCGCTAAACTGCCCGCTCAGCGGCGGGAAAAGCGGCGTGGCGCCATAGCCTATCGCCAGCTGACGTAATGAAATCATGGCAGCGACACCGCCCAAAAAATGCCGAGCCACAGCAGAGTCAACAAAACGATAGCGCCCGCACAGCGCACGGCCGCGGAGGTGGTGAACAACGAATTCAGTGACGACGCGGCGTCATTTTGCGAAGTGGGAATCAAGGGAATAACCAAAGCAGCAGATTTATAGTTATAATATAACATCACAATTAATGGTATGTCTCAAGCGTTGCCGGACTCATTAATGCAACGGAACGTAACAGCTCGTCGCGCAGCAGGTCCCCCCCTCGCCCCCTTATCAAACTCAGGGATATTCCCGTTCGGCGCAAATGTTGGCGGAAGGTAAAAAAACAGCGGTAAATCGAAAAATTTACCGGCGCGAGTGGAAAAGGAGTAAGATGAGCAGATAACATTGTTGTTGGTCGAGATTAATGCTTGTTACCCTTGCCTGTAACCTGGACGTCAACGCACTTTCTGTTAAAAAATTAAAGAAAGTGATTAATGACAATATTGCGGAGTTAGTGCCGTCGCTGACCAGCGGACTCAGTTTTTATTCTGAAAGCGCACGCTATGCCGAAGATTCATTAGAAATACTTGATATAGTGCAACAAGGTGACAGCGATTATTCAATGAGTTATCGCTATAAGTGGGGCATTTTTAATGCTTGCCTGGATATCAACAGCGAAGACACGATCAGCGATAGCGTCCGGTTCCGTGTGGCGCAACGGGGTTTAATCTTCGACATCATTGATAACTCACGCCCATCAACCGCGGATGAATTGTAAGTTTACGTAATAACTGCAGGCCAAACGCGAAAAAATGATTTATATTCATTTTACGGGAAGTTTATTTAACCACCGTTAAGCTGCCTCCGTTCATGATGTAAATCAGCTTACTCACATAGTGTTATCAACACCGCCATTAAGACTTACGGAGGGGATGATATGGATGAGTATTCGCCTAAGCGACACGACATTGCTCAACTCAAATTCTTGTGCGAAAATTTGTATGATGAAGGTATCGCCACCCTGGGAGACAGCCACCACGGGTGGGTCAACGATCCGACATCCTCCGTCAACCTTCAGCTTAATGAGTTGATCGAACATATCGCTTCGTTTGTGATGAGTTATAAAATTAAATACATGGACGAATCCGATTTGTCGGAGTTAGTCGAGGAATATCTCGACGATACCTATACGCTGTTCAGCAGCTACGGTATCAATGATTCCGACCTGCGCCGCTGGCAAAAAACCAAGGCGAGATTATTCAGAATGTTCTCAGGAGAGGACATCTGTACGACAATGAAAACTTAGGGGATAATTATTCCCGAGCTATTTTACGGTTATTAAACTAAAAGGCCACCATGACTAAAACCGACTATCTGATGCGTTTACGTAAATGCACCACGATTGATACTCTCGAACGTGTTATTGAAAAAAATAAGTACGAGCTTTCCGATGATGAACTGGAGCTGTTTTACTCAGCCGCCGATCATCGTTTGGCGGAGCTGACCATGAACAAGCTGTATGACAAAATCCCCACCTCCGTTTGGAAATATGTCAGATAATCAGCCCCCAACGCGTTGAGCCGATGCTTTTATCGGCTTCAATGTTCAAGTTGAATAGGTCATTTTCCTATTGACAACGAAATGTTAATTACACTCATCTTTGCCGTTAATAATAAATAGCAACAATTCTCGGTTAATGCCCGGGGTATTACGCCTTAACGCTATTCACGCGTGAAGACGCTCGCCTCACATTGCCTGTGTGGTGCACATCGCGGCGAATATCCCTGAGGCCATCGCTGCCACGCCGCCGCGCCGGGCGGCGTGATCCATCACCGCCAGGCTCAGAGCATGCGGCGTAAAATCGCCCGCCGGGCGAAACAGTGATGCTTAATCACCGCCGCGATGTGCAGTACAATCATGGCCGACAGCGCGATGCATGAATAACGGTGCACGGCGAAAAAGAAACGATTAACCTCAAGATTCGCAATCGGACGGGGAAAATCGATCGCGCCGAAAACCGCAAAGCCGTGCTCCAGCATAAGAAAGCCGCTCAGCAACACCACGAAAATCAGCAGGTAGAATATTTCGTGCAGCAGATGCACCAACCCCTTCTCGCGCCCTTGCAGCATATCGCCATAAGGCACTTTAGGCCGGAAAAAACGCCAGATAAAGCGCGCCGCCATCAGCGGTGTCAGCACCAAGGCCAACGACATATTGGTCACGGAGAAAAAGGCGAAGATGCGCGCATCCGTCATAAAATGCAGTGAATAACCCACGATCATGACGTAGAGCATCACGGCGGCAATGCCCCAATGCAGTAACCGACTGAAAAGATCGTAACGGGCAGGTTCGTGTGACATAAAGCTCCTTTAAAAGCGGCCATCATTGGCCGCTTGACTATCCGATTCGCACTTACTTTTTCACGACCCAGGCGTCCTGCCAGTTGGATCCCACGCCCGGCTCAAACTGAGTCGCGCCGCTGTTCCACTGCATGCAGTAACCGCTGTAAGGGAAAGGTTTGCACTGATAAACCTTGCCGTCTTTCGGTTGCAGCACCGTGGTGCCGGCGGTGTATTTACTCAGCGCATTCGGGAAGACGAAGTTGTAGTCGCCATTGCCGCCACCGCCGGTGGATTCAGCTTCCAGATTGAAGTTTTCGATATCCGGCTGAATGCTCTGCCCATTGTCGTTGCTGGCGATCACTTTCAGCATGTGGTGGCCCTCGCTGACGTTGTTCAGCGCGATGGTCAGCGGCTGGCTGGCGTCTTCCAGCGTCTCTTTCACGTAGCCTTTTTCCGTCTGGCCGTGATCGTAAACGCGCGCTTCAACGGTCAATTTGCCTTTAACCTCGGCATTGAAGGTCAGCTGAGCTTTACCGTCCTTGATCTTGGTGCTGGACAGGTTGCCGATGCGGATCTCTTCGGTGATAGCCGGCGTTTCTTCCTCATAGGAGATCACCACGCTCTTCATCGTGCTGCCTTGTTTGGCGAAGACCGCATTATTGCCAAACACCGGATTGACGTTGCCTTTACCGTCTTTCACCCCGGCACGCACCGCTTTCTGTTCGGCGTTGATCTTGCTGGCCAACGCGTGGCTCCAGCGGTTTTTGTCGGTCAGCGCCTCACTGTCGATCGCCAGCTCGGTTTTCATCGTCAGCACTTCACCGTCCGCATCGAAGAAGCGGGCGATCACCTTGTCGCCAACCTGCAGGTTTTTGCCGGTGAGAGAGCCTTGCAGCTGCTTGCGCCATTCGGACACGACGCCGTCGTCCTCGAAGTTGACGTCAACCACCTGATAGAAGCTGTTCACCGTGTCATTGATTTCCCACACGCCATAAATCACCTGATAGCCGGTTCTCTCCGGTACCACGCACTGGTGCACTTCGCGATCTTTTGGCGCCTGAGCATGGCCATCGACTTCACAGAACGGCTCTTTTTCGAAAGCCTCGCGCGACAGCGGCTTATTCACGTCCCAGTCTTGTTTGGTGATGTAATAACGCCAGTTATTGGTTTTGTGCTTGGCGGTGTGGTACCAGGTGAACGTCTGCGGTCCCGGTTTCATGGTGTTCAACGCCCAGACGTTGACGCCCTGACGATCCAGCGGCTCGAAACCGCCCACCCCGCCGCTGGCCAGCTGGCCGTCGCGCGGCGTCGCGCCGCCAGGGAAGCCGGAAACCTGCTCGACGCTCTGCGGTTCCCACTGCGCTCGGCCGCAGTCGGTGTTGCTGCCCAGCTTGCACTTGTAGGCGCGGCTCTCGGGCACTTCGATATAACCGTGCGACCAGGCGGCCGAGGAGGCAGTGAGCGCTGCCATCATCAGGGCGATTTTGGATAATTTCATTACGACTCCAGTTAAATTTATTGGATTCCAACTGAGTGAGAAGAAACTCAAAGAGATGCGGCGATACCGCGAGAGGAATAATAAGTAGAAGCCCTGAACGCCCGGCACTTAGAATGCATTAAAATAATAAAACCTAATGCCGTCAGAATATTAAACCGCATAATAAAGGGTTAAAATATTCCTGACCTCATAAAGCGCCGCCATGCGGCGCAAGAAAATACCGACACCGCGCCACTTCCACAGGGAAAATAACGTGACATTGAAAAACATCGCCACGGCGTTCATGGCATGCCTGCTGTTATCCGGCTGTCAGCACGCCGCCAAATCGGCCCCTGACGCCGCCATCCAGCGCGACCAACTGTCATCGCTGGTCGGCGCCGGCCAGTTTCTGAGAGAACGCTGCAACCGCGCCGATATCCCGGCCAACGACCCACTCGCGGCGGCGGCGTTGCAGGCGGCGGAGAGAAAAGGTTGGGCGCCGGCGCTTAATCGCACCCAGTTGCTTGACGCAGGCAAAAACGTCGCCGCGCAGCTGGAGGCCGACGCCACGCCGTTGCAAGAGAAGTGCAGCGGACTCAACCGAACGCTGGCGCCGTTTTTAGCCCAGCTCCGTTAACCCGCCAGCGGTAGCGCAAGCCACTGGCAGGCTACCGCGCCGGCGCCCGCCACCGCCAACCCCGGGCCGAAAGGCAGGGGCTGTGCCCCATCGCCGCCGCGCCACACCCGCAGCAGCAGCCACAGCAGGCTGCCGGTGGCGGCAAACAGCAGAATCGACGGCAAAACGGCATAGCCGCCCCAGGCGCCGAGCGCCGCCAGCAGTTTAAAATCGCCGTATCCCAGCCCCTCGCGGCCGGTCGCGAGACGAAATCCCCAATACAGCAGCCACAGCGTCAAATACCCCGCCAGCGCGCCGATGACCGCCGCCGACAAAAATGCCGGGTGCGCCAGGCAATGCCACAACAGCCCGGCCCACAGCAGCGACAGCGTCAGGCAATCCGGCAACAGCTGACAATCGCTGTCGATCGCCGCCAAGGCCAGCAGCAATGCAGCAAACGCCAACATGAAAAACCAATCCACACCGATGCCAACGCGCCAGGCCAGCGTTATTCCCATTAGCATCAGCAATAGCTCCACCAGTGGATAACGGATGGAAATAGGCGTGCGACAATAACGACAGCGACCGCGCAACAGCAGCCAACTTAATAAAGGAATATTATCGAGCGCCGGTATTTTCATTGTGCAACACGGGCAGAATGAACGCGGCAAAAAGAGATTAAATCGTTCGGCCTGCGCCATTTCCATTTCGCGCTCAAGCATGACAGGCAGCCGATAAACGACCACATTGATAAAACTGCCGATGCACAGGCTCAACACGGCGCTAAATAGCAGCCAGTGTTCATCGGCCACTGCGTTTATTGCGGATAGCATGGTTCTCTGGATCCTCTATTGTCGTCGCGTGGGTGACATCGCCGGTTGCGCCGTTACCCGCAGTTGGCTGATTTGCACCACGCCCGGCGCCTGCCCCGCACGTTCTGCGGCGAGTGAGAGCACGCGGATCCCGTGCTCGCGTTGCAGGGCGGCCAGCCACGGCAACAGGCGTTCAAACGGCACCGGTGGCAGCGTGACCCGCACATCCGCTTCACTTTCCGTCAGTTCGGCGATGGCGATGCGATATGCCAGCGCACTCTGTCGCAGTCGCTCCGGCAGTTGCTCGCGCGCGGCGGCGCTCTGCGGCAAACGCGCCTGCAATTGTTGGATGACGCGCGCCTGCTCCCGCAGCGCCGCCAGCCGTTGTGCGTTTTTTTGCGCCTGTGAAAATTGATACAGGCAGTAGCCGCAGGCCATCAGCATCAACAGGCTTAACAGCACTGCCCGCCGCAGCGCCTTATCGCGCCAACCGATGTTCATCGCTCACCTCTCACCGTCAGGATCGCCTGGTTAGGCGCGCTTCCCTCGCTGAACGTCATGCTGACGCCACCGTCGTTGACCGGCGCCGGCAGCGGCGCGTCGTTTCTGTTTACCGTCACCACCAAACGATCGTCGGCGGCGTCGAAAGCCAGCGCCTGCAACTGCGGAGGTTCCCAGACAGCAAGCGCCTCGGCCGCGTAGGGCAACAGCCTGAACAGCTGCGGCGCATTCAGGGTGTCTTGCATACGCCGTGCCCACGCTTGCGCCGCCCGTTCGGCGAACGCCGGCGCGGTCTCGCCACTCGGCAGCAGGCGCTGAGTCAGCGCCGTTATCTGGCTTTCGCTCTGTCTGGCCATCAATTGGTGATGCAAGCCCCCCACCAGCAGCGAACCGCTGAGCAGCAGAATCGCGCAGGCGGTCTTATCGGGCAGACGGCGCGGCCAGCGCACGCCCGGTTTGAAACGCCCCTGCAACAGCGTGGATGTGCTGTTCCAGGCCTCTTCCGCCAATCGCCACAGCGGATCCTCATCGATACGCGCCGTTTCCCAGCCCGCCGGCACCTCTCCGCCACTGTGCAGACACCAATCCGGCGTCGGCCACGGGACGCTGTCCCCCCAGGCATCGGGCAACTGCATGCCCTGCATGCCCCCCGTTCGGAGCAGCCAGTGTCCGCGCCAGCGCAGTGCGCTGCATTGGTTCGGCAACGGCAACGCCAGCACGTCGGGCAGCAAGGCATCGACGCGAATGCCGCAGGCGTTGAGGCTATCAACCCACCCTTGCATCTGCGCCAGCGCAACGCCGGCGATAGTGAAATCGCGCTGCACCTTGCCCAGCACCGCCCAATGCATCTGCTCGACATCGGTCAACAACCCGGTCTCATGGGAGTACGCCAGCGCCAGCGGCGTCGCCTGCCGGGCCTTGCCCTGGAATGTCGTTTGTCTCAGCACCACATGACGGGCAGGCACCAGCACCACGACCCGGCTGCCCTGCGCCATGGCCGCCAACTCACTACCGCCTTCGGCCAGATCGAGGCGGGCGGCAAAGCGGCAGCGCGTCTCGCCGACGCGGCCCCAGCGCACATCGGCCATCGCATCATCGTCCAGCGCGATAAGCAGGATGGTGTTCGCCATCGTTTACCCTTCCCCTCTGTCGAACCGACGTCCGCTGACCGTGACGCCTGACAGGCCCGGCTGCAACGCGCTGACCAGCCGATAGCGCCCGTCGTTCAGCCTAAGCTGCAGCTGCGCAATCCAGCGGTTATCGTCGAAAATAAGTCGCTCGCCAAGGTCATCCTCACCCAGCGCCTGCAGCGCTTTTTCCTGCGACAAAAACGCCAGCGTCTGCCAGCCCTGCGGCGGACGGGCCGCCAGCAGCGCCCGCAGCCGCTCATCGCTCAGCGCGTTCATCAACATCGCCCGCAGCAGCGGCAGCTGAGCTTCGTTCACGGCGTCCGGATTGAGGCGCAGCTCGGCATCCGGCGCCGCACAAAGCAGCGGCGCCAGACGCAGATAAAGCTCATGGTCGATGCCGGCCAGCTCCCGCAGCTCGCTGACATCCCCCATCAGATACCCTTCGCCATAGGCTCTGGCGACGATCGCATCGGCAATCGCGCCCGCCTGGGCAGCGGCGATCCCCTGATTGTTCAATAGCAGCATGAATATTCGCCTCTCCTTATTGGGGGTTCCCCCCTCGCTATCGCCGACATCCGCCGGGCCGGCGGCGCGGATCAGGGCGTTGAGGTTGAAACAGGCGTCGACGCGGCGCAGACGTATCGCCACTTCCCCCTCTTCGGTGCGCATGCTGAAGGCCACCCCTGATGCCCCCCACGCCTTCCGCTGCTCTCCCGCCTGCTGCAGCCGCTGCCGGGCGTAGCTCTCGCCGCCCAGCAGCAACCATTTCGCCCGCAGTCGATCCTGCTGAGACTGGGTGAGCGCCAGCGAACGCTGCCAGTTATCGTTGATATTGACCGCCACGATCGCCATCAGCGACATCATCAGCAACACCATCAACAGCGCCATACCGCGTTGTTTATTCATAATGGCCTCGCGGCGGGCAGCGTGACGATGCGCCGGACTTCCCCCAGCGCGGGGGTGTCGATGGCAATCTCCACCGCCTGCGGCAGCAGCCCGCCGGCGCGCCAGGCCGTCAACCATTCGCCCTGCCGGTAAAAACGCAGTTGGAACCGCGTCACCTCAGACAGCAGCAGCACGCTGCGCGCCGCCGCCTGCGGGCTGCTCAAATTCGGGTAACTGAGGCGTTCGAGCCGCCCCTGCCGGTAGCGATACGCCACCCGCTCCTGCGTGGCGCGCGGCAATCGGGCCTGGGGGTTCGGCCAGCCGTTTCGGATCAGCAACAGCTGAAAATCGCCGCCTTCCTCTCCCGCCGTCTGCAGCACCGCAAACTCCGGCGCCGCCGGCCAGCGTTTATCGCCGGTCGGCGCGCGCGCCTGCGCCTGCGTCAAATCGCGCTCGACGATCGCCAGCGCCCGTTGCAGCTGGGTCAACTGCGTCGATTTGCGCTGGGTGATTTCGTCGTTTTTCAGCACGCCTCTGAAGACCGTCAATGCGGTGAGCGACAGCATGGCGAACAGGGCGATGGCCAACAGCATTTCCACCAGCGTAAAACCCCGTTGCAAAGCGCGCTTCACAACAACGCCCTGTAGGTGAGCATCTCCACCAGCGCATTGCGATCCTGCGGGTCGCGCCTGACTTCAATCGCGATCGCCCGCATCCCGGCGTCGCTGGTCTCCCGCCCGCGATAGCGCCAGTGCCAGGTTTCACCGGCCATCACCGTGGTGCCCGAATGCCAGGCCAGCGTCGGTGGGCGGGGATCGAGCTGCAGCAGCGTCAGTTGGTTGTCCGCCACCCACAGCGCCACGGTCTTGGCTTCGATCGCGCTCAGGCTACGCACCTGGCCGCCGGTGCTGTTGATCAGCGCCAGACAGCCGATGGCGAAGATCATCAGGGCCACCATCACTTCCAGCAGCGTCATGCCCTGCTGGCGTCTCATTTTCCGCGTCATCGCAACGAATGTCCGTCGTTTCAAATACAAAGTAACCGGGCGCCTGCAATCGCCACAGGCACTTGCCCTGCGATAGCTCCACGCTGAACGCCGTGGTTTCGCCCCCCGGATACAGCCACACCTGCGGCAGCGCCGCCTCTGCGGCGAGCGCGACGGTTTGCCCTTCAACGCTCAGCCGCAGCGCGACGCCGTCCGGCAGAGCGTACTGCTCCCGGCTCTCCCGCCCCGCTTCGGCGACGCTGCGCCAACCGCCGTCATCGAACGCCACGCCATACCTCACCCCTTCGCGCTCGGCCCGCTCGGCGAGGGCATTCAGCCAATGGCTCAATCGCTCCCCCTGCTGCGCCAACGGCTTCTCATCCGCTGGAAAACTCAGCATCACCAGGCCGCTGGTCACCCCCAGCAGCAGCAATACCAACATGGTCTCCAGCAGCGTAAAACCGCGTATGCGCCTCATGGCGCGTCGGCCACCCAGTTACCGATGTCATCATCGGTATCAGCGACACCGTCCGGCCCCAGCGTGAACACATCCAGCTTGCCATGGCGCCCCGGGTTGCGCAGACGGTACGCTTGCCCCCAGGGGTCTTGCGGCAAGCGGCGGATATAACCGTCTTCGGGATAATTCCTTGGGATCGGCGCCAGCGTCGGCCGGGCCACCAGCGCCGCCAGCCCCTGCTCCGCGCTGGGATAACGGCCGTTATCCAGCTTGTACATATCCAGCGCGTTCTCCAGCGCGACGATATCGCTGGCGGCCTTTTGCCGATCGGCCTTCTCCTTGTTACCCATCAGGCTTGGGATGGTCAGGCTGGCCAACAGCCCCAGAATGACGATCACCACCATGATTTCCAGCAGCGTGAACCCACGCTGCCGGGACCTGCGCATATTGCTGATATGACTCACTTTACTCTCCATTAACGGCATGATTAGCCGACCATATTATTGAGCTGCAATATCGGCTGCAGGATGGCCAGAATGATAAACAGCACCGAACCGGCCATCGCGATCACCAATAAAGGCTCAAACAGCCCCAGCGCCAGCGTGATTTGCCGGCTGAAGGCCTCCTGCTGCATCGCCGCCGCCCGTTCGAGCATCATGTCCAGTTCGCCGCTGCGCTCGCCGGACATGATCATGTGTCGCATCATCGGCGAGAACAGCGCGGTGCCTTCAAGCGACGGCGACAATCCTTCCCCCTCTCGCACCCGCTCCATCGCCGCCAGCAGGCTCTCACGGGCAGCCTCGTTACCCAACACGCCGGCGCTGATGCGCATCGCCTCCAGCAACGGCACGGCGCTGGCGTTCAAAATGCTCAGCGTTTTGGCGTAGCGCGCGGTATTCACCGCCAGCGACAGTTTGCCGACCACCGGCAGCCGCAGGATGAACGCATGCCAGCGTGCGCGCCGCGCCGGATCCCGCAGGCGATAACGGAAAGCGCCAAGGCCCGCCAGCGCCGCCATCAACACCGCCGCCCCCCATTGGCGCAATCCGTCGCTGGCGCCGAGCAGCATCCGGGTCGACAGCGGCAAGGTCTGCTTCATATGCACAAACTGTTCGATCACCTTCGGCACCACTGCCGTCAGCAAGATAGCCACCACGCCAATCGCCACCGCCGTCAGCACCATCGGGTACACCAACGCCTGCACGATCTTGTTCTTCATGTGCTGGCGCTGTTCGACATAGTCAGCAAGCCGTTCCAGCACCGGCCCCAGATGGCCGGCAATCTCACCGGCCGCCACCATGGCGCAATAGAGACGGTCAAAAATCTGCGGATACTGCCCCAGCGCCTGCGCCAGCGGGAAACCCTCCAGAATGCGCTGCCTCACCTGAGTCAACGCCGCCTGCAGGCCTTTTTTCTCCGTTTGCCGCGCCACCGCCATCAGCGCCTCTTCCAGCGGCAGCGCGGCAGACAGCAGCGTCGCCAGTTGCCGGGTGAGCAGCGCCAGATCGCCGCTGCTCACGCCGCCCATCCAACGGCCGGCGAGCAGGCCGGCAAGAGCGGATCGCCTGCGCGCCTGCACCGCCAGCACCTGCCACCCCTTCTCACGCAGCCGATCGCGGGCCTGGCGCAGAGAATCCGCCTCCAACACGCCACGCCGGGCGCGCCCCTCACGATCGCAGGCGCGATAATCAAACTTCATCGCCATCCCCTTCGCGCGTCACCCGCAACACTTCTTCCAGGCTGGTCTCTCCGGCGCACATTTTGGCGATCCCATCCTGGCGCAGCGGCTGATAGCGCTCCCCGGCCAGCCTGGCGATGTCCAGCTCACCGTCGCTACGGTGGATTGCCCTGCGCATCGGTTCATCCAGCACCAACAGTTCATGCAAACCGATTCGGCCGCGATAGCCCTGCCCGCCGCAGGCCTCGCATCCTATCGGGCGCCAGCAGGTCAGTGCCCGCGTCGACGCCAGCCCCAGTTGGCGCCGCTGCGCGTCAGGCAGCGCATAAGGCTCGCGACAGTGCGGGCAAAGCCGGCGCACCAGGCGCTGCGCCAACACGCCGCTCAGCGAGCTGGAAAGCAAAAACGGTTCAACGCCCATGTCCCGCAGCCGGGTCACGGCGCCGATCGCCGTGTTAGTATGCAGGGTCGACAGCACCAGATGCCCGGTCAATGAGGCCTGCACCGCGATCTGCGCCGTTTCACCGTCGCGGATCTCGCCGATCAACACCACATCGGGATCCTGACGCAGCAGCGCGCGCAGCCCGCGCGCGAAGGTCATGTCCACCTTGGGGTTCACCTGCGTCTGCGCGATGCCGGCCAGTTCATACTCGACGGGATCTTCGATCGTCATGATGTTGCGCTGTTCGTCATTGATCTGGTTCAGCAAGGTATAAAGCGTGGTGCTCTTGCCCGAACCGGTCGGGCCGGTGACCAGAATAATGCCGTGCGGCTGGCGGATCAGGCGCAGCAACGCCTGTTGGTGCGCCGCCGCCATGCCCAGGCTGGGCAGTTCGAGCCGCACGCCCTGTTTATCCAACAGGCGCATGACCACGCGCTCGCCGTGGCTGGCCGGCATCACCGACACCCGCACGTCGATCGCCCGCCCGCCAACCTTCAGCGCCATGCGCCCATCCTGCGGCACGCGCTTCTCGGCGATATCCAGCTTCGACATGACCTTGATGCGCGACACCAGCAGCGCCGCCAGCTTGCGCTGTGGCGCCAGAATGCGGCGCAGCGCGCCGTCGATGCGAAAACGGATCACCAGCTCGCTCTCGTAGGTTTCGATGTGAATATCGGAGGCGCGCTCTTTGATCGCCTCACTCAGCAAGGCGTTAATCAGGCGGATAATCGGCGCATCGTCCTGTTCATCCAACAGGTCTTGCTGCTGCGGCAGCTCTTCCGCCAACGCATAGAAATCCAGTTCGCCGCCCAGATCGTCGATCATTTTCTGCGCCTGGCCGCTTTCCCGCTGATAGTGCGCCACCAGCCGTTGTTCAAAGGCCTCCGTGTCCAGCCGGGCCAGCGTCGGCTCACCGGGCAGGCAGCGGTACGCCTCCATCAATGCGGCGTGGCGGGTCTCGGGATGACAATACAGTTGGATGCCGCTCTGGCCGTCGACGGCCAGCACGCCATGCTGCCGCGCCCAGCCAAAAGGCAGCCGCGCCCCCGTAGAACGGGGCTTCACGGGCGCGCTCCGCGCGAATAAAACGCCTCGATACGCGCGACGGTGGCGAGGAACGCCCGATTGTCGACCGCCTTCTTATCGCCGGCGATCTCGCTGCGCAGTGCGTTATTCAGCTCACGATCGTCCTGCTGCTCGGCGTCGAACTTGCCTAACTTGCGTTGGCTCTGCCGGGCATACCCCTCGGTGCTGCGAATGATGGTCGGGCGGATAAACAGCATCAAATTACGCTTGCTCGCTTTGATGGCGTTCGAGCGAAACAGCGCCCCCACCAGCGGGATCTTGCCCAGGATCGGCACGCTGCTCTCCAGCTCCGAGTTGGACTTGTCCAGCAGCCCGCCCACCACCACGGTCTCACCGCTGTCCACCAGTACCGTGTTGTTGACCGTGCGGATATTGAAGGTCGCCCCCAACGAATCCGGCGTGGCGCCGGCGCTGTCGGCAACGCTGGAGACCTCCTGCTCGATCTGCATCAGCACGGACTGGCCCTGATTGATCTGCGGTTTGACCTTGAGCTTGATGCCCACCGTTTTGCGCGACACGGTATTGAAGACGTTATCGCTGTTGGTGGTTTGCGAACCGGTGAGGATCGGTACATCCTGCCCGACGCTGAACTCCGCCTCGGCGTTATCGAGCGTAACGATGCTCGGCGTAGCCAGGATATTGTTTTGGTTGTTGCTGGCGATGGCGGACAGTAATACGCCCCAGTTGCCGCTGTAGAAACCGGTCATCAGGCCGTTGGCCTTGCCGAACACATCGCTCATGCCGTTTTCGAACCCCGCCGAGATGCCGGGCGCCTGGCCGGCGAACTGCGTGCCGCCGCCGTATTTGTTGGCCCACTGCACGCCGATGTTCAGCCCCTGCCCATCCTGCACTTCGACGATCACCGCTTCGACCAGCACCTGCGCGCGCCGTACATCCAGCTTGGCGACCACCGCCTCCAGATCGCGCATCACGTCCGGCGCGGCGGTGATGATTAGCGCATTGGTCTGCTCATCGGCCTTGATCACCACATTTTTCAACAGCGCCACGTTGGCGGCGGCGCTCTCTTTCTCGTTTTGCAGGCCCGCGCTCACGCCGGTCAGCACCTCGACCAGGCTCTGCGCCTTGGCGTATTTGAGCGGAATGACCTGGGTATTGCCTTGGATGACACTCTTGTTATCCAACTGCTCAATCAGTTCTTTGGCGTGTTCGCGGGCCCGATCGTCCCCGGCGATCATCACGCTGTTGGTGCGCTCATCCGCCACCAGCCGCAGCGAGCCTGCCCCGGCCATACGTCGTTTGCCCTCTTCGCGAAACAGTTCGTTCACCATCCGCGCGATCTCCGGCGCCGCCGCATGCTTCAGCGCGAAGGTCTCGACCTGATTGCCGTCGTCCTGATCCATCTCCCTGACAAGGTCGAGCAGGCCGTTGACCACCCCGGCTCGGCCGGTGATCAACAGCGCATTGCCCTGCTCGTAATGCGCCACGCTGCCCACGCCGATGCTGTCGTTAAGCTGGCGCAAGATCGGCGAAACGTCTTTGGCCGCGATATTGCGCAGCGGCACCACGCGCATCACCACTTCATCCCCTTCGGCGATCGCCTCGCCGCCGCTTTGCGACAGCGCGGCTCTTTTTCCCTCTTTGGCGGCGATCACCTTCAGGACATTGTTGGGCATGCCGATGACCGTATAGCCGTAGACGTCCAGCACATTGAGAAAGAACTGGTAATATTGCTTCTCGTCGAGCTGTTCGTAGCTGCGCACCGTAACCTTACCTTTCACCGCCGGATCGATAATGATGGTCTTGCTCAGGTTTTTACTGACCGTATTGATAAATTCCTGAATGTCCGTGCCTTTGAAATTGGCGGAGAATTGCTCCGCACGCGCCAGGCCCCCCAGGGCAATCATGACGGCCACCGCCGCTAACGCGCGCCATAAACCGGCGCTCCAGCCTGCGCGGGAACGAAAAATAAAATGCGTCATCACAGTGTTGCCTTATGCTGTAAAACACCCTACGCCGAAGCGGCGCGCCGGCTACTCTTTAAACGTCAGCGCGGCGTAATAACCGTTTTCATCGAGCAGTATTTTGTTTTTTAATATCCGCACGATAACGGCATTGCTGCCGACCAGCCGATCGCCAACGCCATACCCGGTTTGCTTACCGCCATGTTCCACGATAACCAGGCTTTTTTCGGCGTTATCACTGAACAGCAGACCGGTTATCTTGCCGAGCGCCGCGGCCTCCGGCGCGTTAGCCAGCAGCTCGGCGCCGATCGCCCACTCGCCGACCTTATACCCGCGCGCCTTTTCGCCGCTTTTCGCCGCCTGATAGCGGCCAAACCAGTGTGCGTCGTTAATTTTCTCGATGTCATCTTCCTGGGGAAAGACGCCATGGCGCACTTGCTCACGCCCACTTTCAAGGTGCGGCTCAACGGGTTCGTTATTCACGGTTATCATTCGCCACACCTGAGAAAGCATGAACGTCAAATTAGCCAGGAAGAAAAGTAGAATAAAAAAGTCTATTAACCGCTTGCTCACTGGCCCCCCGGTTATTCAACGGCGCCAACGCTAAGCGGAAATGCCCAACACCATCGCCACGGAAAACAGCAGCGTGATGGCCAGCGCCACTTTATAATTCACGGCATCCAGCCACGTTCGCCGCTGTTTATTAGCCGCCGGTGCCAAGCATTGCTCCCGCGTATTCGCGCGTTCGCAGGCCTGGAAACTCAGCATCACGCCAAATCGGGGAATGGTTTTGATCACCTCGCCCGGAATACCGTGGCGGGAGAGCAAAGCGCGGCATTGGAATATCATTTGATAATAGTTATTGTCGCTGATGGTCTCATGGTTGCAGAACCAGACTGCGCGTATAATGTCATTTTTCTTATAGATGCCACTCAACAGGCACAGCATGAAACGCCGCTGCAATTCGGTCATTTCGATGAGCACATTCTCTTTTTTAAATAACAGCGTCTTTTCATTGTTGTTTAAGATCACCAACTCATTTTCCAACAGAGTCTCGTTCAGGGCAATGCTATGTATGTCCATCTCTCGCCTATCAGTTTAATGAAGTCCAAAGGCTCCCTGTGCCATTACCTTTGCACGCATGCGGCAGATGCATTTTCAACGCAAATAAGTGATTCACCGTGTTAAGAGCCGGCTCAATTAATCATGTTAAAAATATTCATGCAACTTATTTATTTAAAATAAACAATATAAAATTAATCTAACAAAACAACACAAACCTAAAGCCATTAAGTCATTTAAAAACATGGTGATAGAGGAATTTATAAAATAAGTGAACCGCCATTAAATTCGATTAGTGATGCGAAAAATAGACAATGACCGATAATAACTCATGTTATTAGTTGTGCGCTAAAAAGACGGCGGGACGCCATAAACGGCAAATAAAATGCATCTTTATCGGAGGGGGGCAATAAAGTAAACGTCAGGATTCAATATTGCATAAGAACATCGGCGAATAGGCATTGCTAAACATCAACGTGTTTTTATCAATGCTGCGAATATGATAAAACGTCGACTCATTGCTGAAAAAGTAGGTATAAATCTCTTCCGGTAAGGTATCACGCGGCGAATAGTTGACCTCGCCGTACTGAAATCGATAAAAACTCCCCTGCGAAACATAGCTGAAGTTAACCCGCCGATTGACGAAGTATTTCTTTTCACCGTCGTTGGCTAACCCCGACAGGACCATCACGCCCTTATCGCCGGACAAAAAGATGTAGTTTATTTTCAGCGACAGCTGAATGTCGTTATGGGCCGCCTGCGCGTCCAGTGAATTGAAATAATTGAACGTGGCGTTCGCTTCGCAGGAAAAATCACTGAAGTCATGATGGCTGCGTATCAGGGAATACATCACGCTGCCGGTCAACACGCACAGGCCGACCAGCGTGGCTGACAGAATATTTAACTTTTTTTCCATGCCCGAATGTACTCGCTCTCACAGTTATGCAAAACAGCCGCACTGTCCTTCGTGCATTTGGCGATAAACTGGCGTCCGCTGTCTTCATTGGCATTTTGAGAACGGTTAACCTTGGTAATGACGACCTCGCCGGATCGACAATGTCGGCCATACAAATCTTTCCTGACCAGAAACTGCAAGTAGCCGTCCTGGTGATTCGCCAAAAAATGGCCGGCATAGTAGATCGGGCAACCGTTCACCGTGCCGACGTAGGACAATACCTGCTTCTTTTCACTGTCGCGATGGTGCTTGTAATAGATGAAGCACAGCGCCAGAAAAGATAAGGGTACGACGATCGATAAACTGCGCAGCAGAATAAAAAAATAGTGATGGGTGTTTTTTGTCGTTGCGGCAGGTGACGCCAACGTCACCGCGGCATCGGCAAGCTGAGGGGGCTCGGGTAAATCAATCCGCAGTCGGTCGACAGGTATTATTCGATTAAGTCTATACCCCTTTTTGGATAGGGTAACGATGAGGCGCTCGTTGAAACCGACAGACGTCAATGCGCGTCGGGTCAGGCTGATATATTGATTTAACGTCGCGGAAGAGGCGCTCAAGCCGTGATCGGTCCAAACCTGCTGCAACAGCGTCTCGCGGCTCACCGTCTCATGGCCGTGTTCAAGCAAGCATTTGAATACTCTGGCATTGACGCTGGATAAGAAAACTTCCCGCCCCTTCTTTAAACTTTTCAATGAACCGTTTTCAGTATTAAATGTAATATCTTTATCAATGATATAAATCATGTTTAGCCTGACAGCGCACACGGGTTATTATTTAAACTTATTGAGCCAGTTCGACGACCGCCGCTAAGCGCGGATAGTTTTTTCGCACAGAGAAAAAACAATACTAACGTCATCCCAACAGGTGCGCAACTTTAAGAATTTTCCCCATCTCTCCATCCTTATTTGTCCCACAAATGGCGGTATACGCGTTATTTTTTCGCCGTCATCGGATCTGTTGGCAACAATACATTTCTATCAGGGGGATAAAGGCTAAAACGGTGCAGAGGACACGCTTCGCGATCGCGAGGTGCGCAAGTAACGCCTGTTCAGCGTATCGACTTGATGAATAACGGGGAAAAGCGTTTTGCGGGACGCAAATGGGTGGGGACCCTGCCAGCTACATCCCGGCACACACGTCACCTGCTGCGGCTGCTTCCTTCCGGACCTGACCGAGTTCACAAGTTAGTGTTGCGGGAGAACCAACAGGGCCCCCATTGACGGCTTCTGTACTCCGAAGCGGTGGGCATTATCGGCGATGCCCCATCAAATAGCAAGCCAACCCGGGCCAACCGCTGTTTTCTTGCCCACCTGCATTGTGGCACACTCTCCGCCTGGGTTTTGACTCGCGCAGGAACTGCAACATGCAACCAGAAGACGCCTCTTTCAGCCAGCGGGTATTCCATATCGTGGCCGCTATTCCGTACGGCAAAGTCACCACCTACGGTGAAGTCGCCCGTCTGGCCGGTTCGCCGCGCGCCGCGCGTCAGGTCGGCGGTGTGCTGCGGCGTTTGCCGGAAGGCAGCACGCTGCCGTGGCACCGCGTAATCAACCGGCACGGGCAAATCTCGCAACAGGGGGAGGATTTTCAACGGCAACGGCAGGCATTGCTGGCGGAGGGGATTATTTTCGGCCCGCACAGCACGGTCGATTTCGATCGCTACGGCTGGCGCTGGTAAAACAAAACAGCCTTTGGCCGAAGCGCAAAGGCTGTTGATTGGGTCTTGCCGTACCGCAGCAGAATTACTGCATCGCGCTTGGCGCAGCCTGCATCGGCACGCCCTGCACCGGAACCAGCAGCAGGTCGGCGCGGGTGCCGTTGCGGTTAACCACTTCCTGGATCGTGTCGGTAATGAACATCAGTCGCCCGTTGACCGTCACCGCCGCGCTCAGAATGATGCGCGCATTCGGTTGGATATCAGACGGGTTGTACGGCAGCGTAAAGTTGAACGGCGCTTGTTGCCCTTCGGTACGTATCGCGCGCTGTGCAATCACTTTGGACGGCGCATCCGCCAGCGAGGCATCAGAGAGGGTGACAGTCAGTACGGCGTCCGGCGGCAGCGCAATGCGCTGACGTATATTAACCGAACCTGTCACCGCCGGCCCCTGAATCTGCGTTTGCGCAGCCGCCGGGTTGCCGGCCGCCGGTGTAGGCACATCAGCACTCTTTTGCGCGCATCCTGCCAGCGTGATCGTCAGTGCTGCGGCACCGCCTACGATTTGCCAGAGTTTCATGGATCGGTCTCCTTTTTTATTATCAACACGTTGGTGGCTTTCACCACCTCACTCATTAAACTTAGCACAAAACACTGATAAATCCACTTTGCCCCGCCTATTAATCACTTAGCCAGCCCAATGCGCTCACTATTAAGAGCATTCTCATCGGCCCTTTAACGCAAGATATTGACGCCGCGCCGTGATATTCCGCACACTGCGCAAAATGATTATTAGAAAGGTAACAATTTTATGAGCCAGGCATTGCAAAACCTCCTCGATCTGTTGGATCTGGAGAAAATCGAAGAAGGGCTGTTCCGCGGCCAAAGCGAAGATCTGGGGCTGCGTCAGGTGTTCGGCGGGCAAGTGGTCGGCCAGGCGCTGTACGCCGCCAAACAGACGGTGCCGGACGAGCGCAGCGTGCACTCGTTCCACAGCTACTTCCTGCGTCCGGGCGACAGCAGCAAGCCGATCGTCTACGACGTAGAAACCCTGCGCGACGGCAACAGCTTCAGCGCCCGTCGCGTCAGCGCCATCCAGCACGGCAAACCTATCTTCTATATGACCGCCTCCTTCCAGAGCCCGGAAGAAGGTTTCGAGCACCAGAACCAGATGCCGGACGTGCCGCCGCCGGAAGGGCTGCTGTCCGAATCAGAGATTGCTCAGAAGCTGGCGCCGATGTTGCCGACCAAAGTACGCGAAAAATTTATCGGTCAGAAGCCGATCGAAATGCGCCCGGTGAAATTCCACAACCCGTTGAAGGGCAGCGTGGAAGAACCGCATCGCTACGTGTGGTTCCGCGCCAACGGCAGCATGCCGGACGATGCGCGCATCCACCAATATCTGCTGGGCTACGCGTCGGACTTTAACTTCCTGCCGACGGCGCTGCAGCCGCACGGCGTCGGCTTCCTCGAGCCGGGCATGCAGGTGGCCACCATCGACCATTCGATGTGGTTCCACCGCCCGTTCCGCATGGATGATTGGCTGCTGTACGCGGTGGAAAGCTCCTCCGCCTCCGGCGCACGCGGCTTTGTGCGCGGCCAGATCTACACCCGCGACGGCGTGCTGGTCGCCACCACCGTACAGGAAGGGGTGATTCGCCAACGCGACGCCTGATTTGCGGCATAAAGGAAGGGGCGATGTTTCCATCGCCCCTTTTTGCTTCATCATTATTTTCGTATTTAGCGCACTGCCCTGCTTCGAGTCTTACTGGTTGTAGGCGCTCTCGCCGTGGCTGTTGACGTCCAACCCTTCGCGCTCCTGCTCTTCCGGCACTCTCAGCCCCACCATCGCGCCCGCGATCTTGAAGGCGATAAAGGCGGCGACGCTTGACCACACCAGCGTAATCACGACGCTCAGCAGTTGGATCCACACCTGATGCCCCATCGTCACCCCTTCGGCATAGCCGGTGCCGCCGAGGGAAGAAGCGGTGAACACGCCGGTCAGCAGACAGCCGACGATGCCGCACACGCCGTGCACGCCGAACACGTCGCAGGTGTCGTCCACTTTCAGCCATTTTTTCAACGTCACTACGCCCCACAGGCCGGCGACGCCGCCCACCAGGCCGATGATCAACGCGCCGCCCACGCCCACGGTGCCCGCCGCCGGCGTAACGGCAACCAGCCCGGCGATCATGCCGGAGCAGGCGCCCAACAGCGAAGGCTTACCGCGCAGCACCCACTCGGCGAAGGTCCAGGACAGAATGGCGCCCGCAGTAGCCACCACAGTGTTCAGGAATGCCAAGGCCGCGATGCCGTTAGCCGCGCTGGCGGAACCGGCGTTAAAGCCGAACCAGCCGATATACAAGATGGACGCGCCGGTAAACACCATCGGCAGGTTATGCGGTTTGAACGCCTCTTTACCGAAGCCGGCGCGTTTGCCGAGCAGATAGGCGCCGATCAGCCCGGCGCTGGCGGCGTTGATGTGCACCACGGTGCCGCCGGCGAAGTCCAGCGCACCGTCGGTGGCCAGATAGCCACCGCCCCACACCATGTGTGCGATCGGCAGGTAAGACAGGGTGAACCACAGGATCGCGAAGATCAGCACCGCCGAGAAGCGAATGCGTTCGGCGAAGCCCCCCACCACCAGCGCCACGGTAATGCAAGCGAAGGAGGCCTGGAAAGCGACGTGGATCATCTGGCTGATGCTGCCGGTGACGCTGTCGATGCCGATGCCTTTCAGCATCGCCGTCTGGAATCCGCCGAACACCGCATTGCCTTCGCTGAACGCCAGGCTGTAGCCATACAGCACCCACAGCACGCAGACCAGCGCGAAGGTGACGGTGACCTGCGTCAGCATCGACAGCACGTTTTTGCCGCGCAACAGGCCGCCGTAAAACAGCGCAATGCCGGGCAGCGTCATGAACAGCACCAACGCGGTGCAGATCATCATAAAGGCGTTGTCGGCCTTATCGGCGACCGCCGGGGCGGCCAGGGCCAAAGAAGGAACCATTGTTACCGAACTCAGGCCCAACATGGATAACAGTCTTTTCATTATCAATCATCCCCATCACTTAACTGAGTTCGCGGTTACAATGCCGATTCGTCGGTTTCGCCGGTGCGAATACGGATCACGCGTTGCAATTCGGCAACGAAAATTTTGCCGTCGCCGATTTTGCCGGTGTAGGCGGCTTTGCTAATGACATCAACCACTTCATCCAACTGATCGTCGGCGATGGCGATATCGATTTTGACCTTGGGCAGGAAATTGACGTTATATTCGGCGCCGCGATACAGCTCGGCGTGCCCTTTCTGGCGGCCAAAGCCCTTCACTTCGGTTACGGTCAACCCCTGAATGCCCACGGAGGACAAGGCCTCGCGCACGTCCTCCAGCTTGAACGGTTTGATTACCACGGTCACCAGCTTCATATTGCCTCTCCACGAATTAAGCCCAAACTCACCCCGGTACGCCTCATATGTAGCAAGGGCTGTGCCAAATTTTATTTTGCATGGCGATTCAGCGGATTAGCGGGCACGCGGGCGTCGCCGCGGCGCGGTGCAGTACCGATACCTTGAATGGGTTAAATAATGCGCACTGATTTGGTGCGCGTCGCGTCGAAAAAGTGCAGAAAGGGGGCGTAGCCTGGCGGAGTTGCCTGCTTGTGGTGCGTTGGGAAAAATAAGGGCCGCGATCGCGGCCCGTGGGATCAGGCGGGTTGGCTCTCGTCGCGCACCGCTTCCGCCAACTGCTCGCCCGCCAGCTGCAGCTGATACATCTGGTAGTAGCGCCCCTGCTGCGCCAGCAGCTGTTGATGGTTGCCCTGCTCCACCGCCTGGCCGCGATGCAGCACCAGAATGGAATCGGCATCGACGATCGTCGAGAGGCGGTGAGCGATCACCACCAGCGTGGTGTGCTCGCGGATCACGCGCAGCGCCCGCTGGATAGCCTGCTCGGTGCCCGAGTCGATGTTGGCGGTCGCCTCGTCGAGGATCAGGATCTGCGGCGCCTGCACCAATACCCGCGCCATCGCCAGCAGCTGTTTCTGCCCGACCGACAGGTTATTGCCCTGCTCCCCCAGCCGGGTATGGATACCCTGTGGGAAGCCGCGCACCAGACTCGCCAGCTGCACCGTTTCCAGCGCCCGCCAGACGGCTTCTTCATCGATGTTGCGCCCCAGCGTCACGTTGGCCAGCACCGAATCGGCGATCACCACCGGATCCTGTTGCACCATCGCCACGCCCTGGCGCAGCGTGCGGTGCGACAGGCTGGAGAGCGGACGGCCGTCGAGACGCACTTCCCCTTCGCTGACCGGGTAATAGCCCATCAGCAGGTTAGCCAGCGTGCTCTTGCCGCTGCCGGTGTGGCCGACCAGCGCCACGAAGCCGCGTGAGGGCACCGCCAGCGAAATATGCTGCAGCACCTTTTTATCCGCACGGTAGGCGAAGCTCAGATCGGTGATGTCGATGCTGCCGCTGGCCAACGGACGATCGTCTGCGCCGTAGCTTTGCTGGCTGCGATCCATCAGTTCGAAAATACGTTCGCCGGCCACCACCGCCTGCTGCAGGATCGACTGTTGTGACGTCAACTCGATCAGCGGTTCGTTCAAACGCCCCAGGTAGTTGATGAAGGCATAGAGCACGCCGACGCCAATCACGCCTTCGCCGCTGAAGCCGAACAACATCAGCAAACCGCACAGCACCAGCGCCGAAAACAGACTGAGCAGCGGCCGCAGCAGAAACCCGTCGAGCCGCAGCGTCTGCATGCGCGCGAGATAGTGCGACTGGCTGGCGGCGCTCATGCGCTCGCCGAACCGCACCTGCTGGCGGAATTGCTGGATCACGCCCATGCCGTTGATCACTTCGTTGAAACCGTCGTTGATGTCCGCCAGATAACTGCGCACCCGGCGCACAATCGGCGTGCTGTAATATTGATAGATGCCCATCACCACGAACACCGCCGGGAAGATGCAGATGGCCACCAGCGCCATGCGCCAGTCGAGGCTGAACATCGCCACCAGCATAGCGCCGATCAGCGCGGCGCTTTTCAGCACCGTGGAGACCACCATCACGTACAGATCCTTGATCACTTCGGTGTCGTTGGTGACGCGCGAGATCAATTGCCCGACCGGTTGCGTGTCGAAGGCGCTGAGCGGCTGGCGCAGCGCGGCGTCCATCACGTCGGTACGCAGCCGCTGCACCACGCCTACCGCCGCCTGGTTGAACAGCAGCGCCTGGAAGTAGTGCAGCGCCGCCGCCAGCAGCTCCAGCAGAATGTAGGCCGCCGCCAGCCCGCCGACAATCATCAGCGGCAGTTGCCCTTTGGCGACGTAATTATCGATAAAATAGCTGACCAGGATCGGCCCGGCGACTTCCGCCGCCGCCGCCACCCACAGCATCAGCACCGCCACCCCCAGCGGTTTGCGGTACGGCGAGCCATAGGCCAGCAGCCGCTTCAGCGTCGGCCACAGCTTTTGCACTTTATTCATCGGCCAACGCCTCCTCGCCGTTTTCCGGCGCTTCGTCCAGCGCCGCTTCCAGCTGCTGATAACGGTACATATCGCGATACCAGCCCGGCTGCGCCGCCAGCGCCGCCGGATCGCCGCGCTGCGCCACGCCGCCGTGCTGCATCACCAGGATTTCGCTGGCTTCGGTCAATGCCGACAGCCGGTGCGCGCTGATGATCACCGTGCGATCTTGCCCCCAGCTGCGCAGGTTGTGCAGGATCTGGTGCTCGGTACGGCCGTCCA
This sequence comes from Serratia sp. ME47, assembly GCF_903970925.1. NCBI lineage: Bacteria > Pseudomonadati > Pseudomonadota > Gammaproteobacteria > Enterobacterales > Yersiniaceae > Serratia > Serratia sp. ME47. Next base: position 92,920 of record NZ_CAJCKE010000006.1, read on the forward strand.
CCGCCGACAACGCATCGTCGAGGATCAGGATCTCCGCATCCAGCAGCAACGCGCGCGCGATGGAGATGCGCTGTTTCTGGCCGCCCGACAGCATCACGCCGCGTTCGCCCACTTCGGTGTCATAGCCCTGCGGCAGCCGCAGAATGTCCTCATGGACGCTGGCCAGCCGCGCCGCCTGTTCAATCTGCGCCTGCGTCGCCCCCGGCTGGCCCAGCGCGATGTTGTTCGCCACGGTATCGGAGAACAGGAACGGCGTCTGGCTCACCACCGACAGCCGCGAACGCCAGTCGTCAAGCCTGACCTGCGGAAGCGGCAGGCCGTGATAGCGGATCTGCCCTTGGTCGACGTCGAACTGACGCTGGATCAGCGACAGTAATGTCGACTTACCGGCCCCGGTCGGCCCGCACAGCCCCAGCATCTGCCCCGGCTTCAACGTCAGCGCCACGTCATGCAGCGCCGGGTGCGGGTTTTCCGGGTAGTGGAACGCGCGGATATCCACCTCCAGCACGCCGCGCCCGGCCGGCAACGCCTGCGGGCCATCCTGCACCGCCGGCGCCTCGTCGAGCAGGCTGCGGATACGGCTGTAGGCCGCGCTGCCGCGCTCGACGATGTTGAACATCCAGGCCAGCGCCAGCATCGGCCAGATCATCAGGCCGAGGTACATCACAAAGCTGGTCAGTTGCCCGAGCGTCAGCGAACCGTTCACCACCATCCAGCTGCCGCCGCCGATGGCCAGCAGGTTAGAGGCGCCGATGGCGATATAAATGGTCGGATCGAAGCGCGCATCCACCCGCGCCACGTGCATGTTCTTGGCGCCGGTCTGCGCCGCGACGTCGGCGAAGCGGTTGGATTGGTGATCTTCCAGCCCGAAGGCCTTGATCATGCGGATGCTGGTCATGCTTTCCTGCGCCTGATCGTTGAGGCTGGAAAACGCCGCCTGCGCCGATTTAAAGCGCTGGTGCAGCTGATCGCCGTAATATTTGATGGCGATCGCCATCAGCGGCATCGGGATTAACGCCAACACCGTCAGCTGCCAGCTGATTTGGGTGCTCATGACCACCAGCACCACCAACCCCATCACCAGCGAATCCACCAGCGTCAGCACGCCTTCACCGGCGGCGAACACCACGCGATCCACGTCGTTGGTGGCGCGCGCCATCAGATCGCCGGTGCGGTGGCGCAGGTAGAACGCCGGGTTCTGCCGACTGAGCTGACGGTAAAAGTTTTCGCGCAGCTCGACCGCCAGCTGGTAGGAAGCGCCGAACAGCAGCACCCGCCACACATAGCGCAGCAGGTAAACGACGATCGCAGTGCCGATCATCAGCCCGAGCCAGGCCAACAGCACGCCGGTAGACATCTGTTTTTCGGTGACGCCGTCCACGATGATGCCGACCAGTTTAGGCGGCAGCAGTTGCAGGATGGCGATGACGATAAGCAATACCACCGCGCCCAGGTAGCGGCGCCACTCCCGGCGGAAGTACCAGCCGATTTGTGCAAATAATCTCACGCAGTTTGATTCCAGGGTTTTATGAGGTTTGTCTCTTTTTCCGCTTCAACGGAGCAGGATACCACCGTTGAGCCGCTCGTCCGGTGAACTTTTCACTCCGGCACCGGCAGCGCGGTGGTGTATTTGATTTTTTCCATGGCAAAGCTCGAGGTGACGTCGATAAGGCCCGGCACGCCGTTCACCAGGCGCTTGTAAAAACCGTCGTAGCTTTTCATGTCCGCCACTTCGACCTGCATCAGGTAGTCGTACTCTCCCGCCATACGGTAGAACGCCAGCACCTCGGGCATCTGACTGGTCAGCTGCACAAACGCCTGATACCACTCGCTGCTGTGCTGTTGGGTCTTGATCAGTACGAACGCCGTCAGCCCCAGGCCAAGCTTTTCGTTATCCAACAAGGCCACCCGGCCGCGGATATAGCCTTCGTCTTCCAGACGTTTCAGGCGCTTCCAGCACGGCGTAGAGGTCAAATTAACCGCATCGGCCAGCGCCTGCAGCGACTGGGTGCAATCTTGCTGCAGCATGCACAGCAGCTTACGGTCTGTTTTATCTAACATAGCGGCCACCTGGAGAAAAATTTTCTCCCATTAGGCGATTAAACAGGGAAAATGGCAATCCTTTTTTCCTGCCGACAGGCTATGCTACGCCATAAATCAGCCCCCTATTCTGAGGCCAAATCATGACAAACTCTTGGGTAAAATATGCTATCGGTGAAATAGAAGCGGATTTTCAACGCTCCGCCGATACGCACCTGATTCGCCTGAACCTGCCGGCGTTTCCCGGCATCTGCCTGTACCTGAAAGATGAGAGCACCCACCCGACCGGCAGCCTGAAACACCGCCTGGCGCGCTCGCTGTTCCTTTACGGCCTGTGCAACGGCTGGATCACCGAGAACACCACCATCATCGAGGCCTCGTCCGGCAGCACGGCGGTGTCCGAAGCCTACTTCGCGCGGCTGATCGGTCTGCCGTTCATCGCGGTGATGCCGTCCTGCACCGCACGCCGTAAGGTAGAGCAGATCGCCTTTTACGGTGGCCGCTGTCACTTCGTCGATCACGCCGCCCAGATCTACGCCGCTTCCGAACAGCTGGCGAAAGAGCTGAACGGCCACTATATGGATCAGTTCACCTATGCCGAGCGCGCCACTGACTGGCGCGGCAACAACAATATCGCCGACAGCATCTTCCGCCAGATGGCGCGCGAACCCTTCCCGGTGCCGAAACACATCGTGATGAGCGCCGGCACCGGCGGCACCTCCGCCACGCTGGGGCGCTATATCCGTTATCAGGGGCACGATACCCGGTTGACGGTGGTCGATCCGGAAAACTCGGTGTTCTATGACTGCTTCCACCACGGCGATCGCACCCTGATCGGCAGCTGCGGCAGCCGTATCGAAGGCATCGGCCGCCCACGCGCCGAGCCGTCGTTCATCCCTTCGGTGGTCGATAACATGTTGCGGGTGCCGGACGCCGCCAGCGTCGCCACCATTCACTGGCTGGAGGCCGTGCTCGGCCGCAAGGTCGGCGCCTCCACCGGCACCAACGTCTGGGGCGCGCTGCAATTGGCGAAGCAGATGCGGGAAAACGGCGAGCAAGGGGCGATCGTCACCCTGCTGTGCGACAGCGGCGAGCGCTACCTCGATACCTATTACAACCCGGAGTGGGTCAGCAACAACATTGGCGATCTGCAACCGTATCTGGCGCAGCTGGCGGATTTGTAACGCCGGGCGCAACGTAAAAAAAAGCCGGGTAGTCATACCCGGCCGGCTGTAAGGAGAACCTCATTATTCGGGGGAATAGGTGAGGCAAGGTGAACGCAGCCAATGTTGTAAATAATGAGCCACCGCCTGTTGTTGGCAGTGGCCGATAACCGGCAGCTGCGGCAGCAGGGATTTCAGCTGCGGCAGGGCGTTCCCCATCACCACGCCGTGTCCCACCGCGCCCAGCATCTCTTTGTCGTTCATCGCATCGCCGAACGCCATGCAGTCGGCCATCGTCAATCCCAGGTGACGGCTCAGCCGGTCCAGCGCCGCGCCCTTGTTGCAACCGAGCGGCAGCACCTCCAGGCAATCGTAAGCGGAGAAACACAGATCGGCCTCGCCGCCCAGCTGCGCCCGCAGCTGCACCTGCAATTCCAGCAACTCCTCATGCGGTGCAACAAAGCACACCTTGCTGTTGCCGAACGCCGGTAAGCGGCGCACGTCAGCCAGTTGGAAACGAAAGCCGCTCAGGTGGTGCGCCTGCAGCATCTCTTCCGGCGCGGGGAACTCGGTCAGCCAACCTTCGTCGCGGAACACGTGCATGCTGGCGCGGGTGCGCCAATGATGATGCAGCACCTCTTCGGCGATCTCCGCCGGCAGATCGGCGGCGTGCAGCTGTTGGCCACGGTAGTCATACACCCGCGTGCCGTTGCCGGTGATCAGATAGCCCTGCAGCCCCAGCTGCGCCATGATCGGTTGCGCATCAAGGTAGTGCCGCCCGGTGGCGAACGTCACCACCATCTCCCGCTCCACCAGCTGGTTCAGCACCGCCAGCGTTTCCGGGCCAACCCGGTGATCCGGCATCAACAGCGTGCCGTCCATATCGAAAGCCGCCAGGCGATACATAAAGACCTCATGAATGTGAACGCGATTACAATCAGTGCAGTATGGGATGGTATTTGCGGAAGTAATAGTGAACAATTTGGGAAAACTGTTCCGGATTTCTGCTCATGCGCCTGGTTCACCGTCTCAGCCAATATCAACGCCTGTATCAACAGCTCGGCAACGCGCCGGTCGCCGTGACCATCGGCGAGCTGGCGGCAATGTTCTACTGCAGCGAACGCCATGCCCGCACGCTGGTGCAGCAGCTGCAGGATCAGGGCTGGCTGAGCTGGCATTCGCAGCCCGGCCGCGGCAAACGCGCCAGCCTGCACTGCCTGAAAACACCGGATGAGCTGCGCGCGCAGCTGTTGCAGCAGCTGTTGCAACAGGGCAATCATCAGGGGGCGCTGGAGATGGCGCAGCTCGATCCGCAACACCTGCAGGATCTGCTCAGCCCGCACCTCGGCGGGCAATGGCAAGCCGGCAGCCCGACGCTGCGCATTCCCTATTACCGTACGCTGGAGGCGCTCGATCCGCTCACGCTGACCGGCCGCGCCGAGCAACATCTGGTGTCGACCCTGCACGCCGGGCTGACGCGCCTGATGACCGGTAACCCGGAGCCGCAGCCCGATCTGGCGCACCACTGGCAGATAAGCGATGGCGGCCTGCGCTGGCGGTTCTTTTTGCGTAGCCAGCTGCGCTGGCACAACGGCGAACCGTTGACCGGCCAGCAACTGCTGCAAACGCTGGAAAAACTGCTGGGCCATCCGCGCAGCCAACCCAGCCTGAGCAGCGTCGCGAACGTCAGCCTGCCGCATCCGCTGTGCATTCAGTTCGACCTGCACCTGCCGGACTATTGGCTGGCCCACCGGCTGGCGGAGCTGCCTTGTCTGATGACGCACCCGGAGCTGCCGGCCATCGGCGCCGGCCCATTTAAACTGGCGTTGAATGAACCGCAGTTGGTGAGGCTGGAACAGCATGCCGGTTACCATCGGCAGCATCCGTATCTGGACACCATCGAATACTGGATCACGCCCGATCTGCCCACCGCCGGCGCCGATGCCAGCTGCCGGCATCCGGTGCGCATCACCATCGGTCAGCAAGACGATTTGGCGCAGGCCCGGCCGGTGCAGCGCAGCATGAGCCTGGGCTGGTGTTATCTGGCGCTGAACCTGCGCCACGGCGTGCTGAGCGAAGCCCAGGGGCAAAAGCTGCTGATGCTGATCCAGCAGTCCGGCCTGCTCAGCCATCTGCCGATCCCCAACAGCGTGATCACCCCCAGCCATGAAATGCTGCCCGGCTGGCGCATCCCCAGCCAACGGATTGAAGAAGATGTCCCGCTGCCCGCTCGGCTAACATTGCTGTATCGGCCGCCGGTCGAGCTGCAAACGGTGACGGTCGCGCTACAGCGGCTGCTCGCGCAGCACGGCTGCGAGCTGGAAGTGCGTTACTACGCCGGCAAACGCTGGCAAAGCGAGGCGCAGATCGCCCAGGCCGACCTGCTGCTGGCGGACAACCTGATCGGCGAGGCGCCGGAGGCGACGCTGGAGAGCTGGCTGCGGCAGGATTCGCTGTGGCGCGGCATCCTGACGGCAAGCCGCTGGCAGCAGCAGCAGGAGACGCTGCGGGAGATCCAGCAGCTGCAGGCGCAGCCACTGCGCTTCGAACGGCTGCAGGCCTATTATCAACAGCTGATGGCCGCCGCCATCATCACGCCGCTGTTCCACTACCAGTATCAGATCAGCGCGCCGCCGCGCATACATGGCGTGACGCTGACCGCCCATGGCTGGTTCGATTTTTGCCAGGCGTGGCTGCCGCCGCCGGTGGATGACGCACCGACCGGAGCCGAACCGCCCTGCGCCTGACGGCCCTTTCTGCTACTATTGTCGCCGCAACGCAATTTTTATCCTGCCGCCCGAATGTGTATCGGGAATGGCCAAAGCCCAAAAAGGTGATTTTATGAAGCGCGCGGTTGTCGTTTTCAGCGGTGGACAAGACTCCACGACCTGCTTGATCCAGGCATTGCAACAGTATGACGAAGTTCACTGCGTCACGTTCGATTACGGCCAGCGCCATCGCGCCGAAATTGAAGTGGCTCAGGAGCTGTCGGAGGCCCTCGGCGCCAAGGCGCACAAGGTGCTGGACGTGACGTTGCTCAATGAGCTGGCCATCAGCAGCCTGACTCGCGACAATATTCCGGTTCCCGCCTACGATCCCAACCAGAAAAACGCGCTGCCGAGCACCTTCGTGCCGGGCCGCAACATCCTGTTCCTGACGCTGGCGGCGATCTACGCCTACCAGGTGGAAGCGGAGGCGGTGATCACCGGCGTGTGTGAAACCGACTTCTCCGGCTACCCGGATTGCCGCGACGAGTTCGTCAAAGCGCTGAATCAGGCGGTGGTGTTGGGCATCGCCCGCGATATCCGCTTCGAAACGCCGTTGATGTGGCTGAACAAGGCCGAAACCTGGGCGCTGGCGGACTATTACCAGCAGCTGGATCGGGTGCGTCAGGATACGCTGACCTGCTACAACGGCATCAAGGGTGACGGCTGCGGCGAATGCGCCGCCTGCAACCTGCGCGCCAATGGCCTGACGCAATATCGCGCCAACCAAGCGGAAGTGATGGCGGCGTTGAAACAGAAGGCCGGTCTGGCCTGAGGCAGCGACGGCGGCAGCCTCCGCCGCCGGTGAGCTGACTGCGAATGTTATTTGGGCGTGAGCGCTTCCAGGTGCTCGCGCAATTCCCCTTCAATCGGCAGCGCCCGCTGCGTTTTCAGATCGACGCACACGAAAGTCAGCAGAGCGTCGGCCACCGGCGTCCCCGCCGGATCCTGCGTCACCTTCTGGCTCAGCACCCCGCTTTTGCCGTTGAGCTGCACCATCTGGCTGTCGATGCGCAGTTTATCCCCCAATACCGCCGGGCTGCGGTAATTGATATTGATGTTCACCACGATGAAAGCGATGTTGTTTTCCGTCATCCAGCGGAACCCTGCCTCGTTTTCCAGCCACTCCCAGCGCGCCTCCTCCAGAAACTCCAGATAGCGGGCATTGTTAACGTGCTGGTAGACATCAAGGTGATAACCGCGAACTTTGATAAAGGTTTGCATAGGGAACGATCGCTCCTGCCTGGTGATTACAGAAAGAGGGAGCCGCGTGGGCTCCCTCGCCCGTTTGGTCAACGCGCCAAACTGGTAAGACCTGTAAAATGTAGCAGAGTCGCCATTGCCTCAGCGGCATTTTGCCGCGCAGCCGCGACCGGGATCACATTTTCAGCCGAGTGCGGTTCTTCTCGAACAGCGCCGGCCCGATGCCCGGCACCTCCTGCAGTTGCTCAACCTGGGTGAATGGCCCGTTCTGTTCGCGATAGCGCACAATGCCTTCCGCCTTCTTCAGACCGACACCGCTCAAAGCCGCTGCGAGCTGTTCGGCGGTGGCCTGATTGATGCTGACCGCCGTCTCTTCGGCCGCCTTGGTCATCGCCTGTTGCCCGCCATTGCTCGTCGGGGTTGAGAGCATCGGCGCCGGCGCATCGGCTTTATCCGCCGCGGCGGCCGGCACCGCCAGGCATAACAACAGCGCGGCCAGCGCGGCTTTAACGTGATGACGGTAACCTGATAACGTTTTTTTCTCTGTATGTTGCATGCTGTATCCTCCTTGTGTGTGACAGCACGGCTACCTTGCCGCGGCGGCGGATATTCAGCAATCGGCGGATATCAGATGTGGAAAAGGCCGCGAAAGCGGCCTTTGTTTGTTGCACTGCGTTGCAGAAAAATGCGGCGATTACTGCGGCTGTTGCTCAGCGGCGCCCATTTTAATTTTGGCTTCTTTACGCAGGCTCGCCAGCAGCGAATCGAAGGAAACGCCGGTCGCGCCCTCTTCCATCTTGCCGACGAAGGTTTTCATTTCGTCTTCCGGCAGCGTGCCTGGCTTCACCGCATCGAGTGCGATCAGCACCACGTTGTCCTGGCGATCCTGCGACATGCCGTACACCGGTTTGCCGTCCTGCGGGTGCGGCAACGCGAACACGCTCTCCACCAGCTGGCTGTCTTCCGGCGCGCGCGCCATCTTCTGCACGGCGCCAAAGCTCAGGCCGGCGGCTTTCATCGCCTCGTCGCCCTTGCCCTGCTTCAGCTCAACCAGCAGCTTCTCGCCCTGTAGTTTCGCTTCCTGCACCGCCTTGTTGCGCTTCACCAGATCCGCCACGCGGTCTTTTACCTGGTCGAACGGCTCGATGCCTTCCGGCTTGTGACCGCTCACGCGCACCACGAAGGCGCGGTCGCCGTCTACGGTGATCACGTCGGAGTTACTGCCCGGCGCGCCGTTCTCGCCGATCAGCGAACCGTCGAAGATCGCCTGCACCACCGGCTTGAAGTTCAGCGCCGCAGGGATGTTGTCACGGGTGAACCAGTCGGTTTGCGCCGCTTTCACGCCCGCCGCTTCTTCAGCCGAGGCCAGGGATTCGTTGTCGCTGGTCGCCGCTTCGCTCACCTTCTGCTGCAGCGCGTAATACGCATCTACCGCTTTCTCCTGCTTCACCTGCTTGGCGATAGCGTCATGCACTTCGCTCAGCGGCTTCAGTTTCTCTGGTTCGATGTCGTTCAAACGCACGATCAGGTAGCCGACGGAAGATTTCACCACGCCGGACAGCTGCCCTTTTTCAGTCAGGTTAGCCTGCTTCAGCTCGTCGGCGGTGGTTTCCGGCTCCAGCCAACCCAGTTCGCCGCCTGTACGGCGTGAAATGATGTCGGTGGATTTCTCTTTCGCCAGCGTGGCGAAATCGGCGCCCTTCTTCAGCTCATCCAGCGCCGCATTGGCTTCCGCCTCGGTTTTCAGCTGGATCACGCTGTAGTTTTTACGCTCCGGCTGGCCGTAGCTGCTCTTGTGCTGGTCGTAGTAAGCGCTGATGTCCTCTTCGCTCACTTTCACCTTGTCCTGCATGGACGCGGCGTCCAGCGGGATATAGCTCACCTTCACCTGCTCCGGGGCGATGAAGCTGTTCTTGTTCTGATCGTAATACGCCTTCAGTTCGTCGTCGCCGGCGCTCTGTTTCGCCTGCAGCGCCTTCAGATCGATAGTCGCCAGACGCACGTCGCGCTCCTGCAGCACCAACGCCGCCATGGCTTGCGATTCGGACGGCAGCACGAAGCCGGATTCGCCGAAGGCCTGAATCAGCTGCTGATTGACCAGCTGCTGACGCATCGACTGCGCGAAGTTGTCGGCGGTGTAGCCCATACGGCCGATCAGGTCGAGGTACTTGGCGTTATCGAACTGGCCGTTGGTTTGGAAATAAGGCGCCTTGCGGATGGCGTCCTTGATCTGATCGTCGCTGACCGCCAGGCCCAGTTTCTTGGCGTATTGGTCGAGCAGCATGTTGTCGATCAACTGGGACAACACCTGACGGCGCATCTGCTGCATGTAGCCTTCGTTGCCGGCCAGCGCAGAGAACTGGTCACCCAGCTGCTGCTGCATGCGGCTACGCTCGCTTTGGAAAGCCTGTTCCAGCTGAGCGCGTTCGATCGTCTGACCATTTACTTTCGCAGCATAATCGCCGGAGCCGCCGATCAGGTAGTTACCCACCCCGGTCAGGACGAATGACAGGATGATCAGGGCCAGGATGATTTTGAGCACGACGTGATTGGCAGCCGCGCGTAAATTGTCCATCATAGTGTGACAACACTCCGCTGTGATGTGGATTAACAACCCTTGTGCAGGCGCGTTCCCTGCGACAAAAATAAAAAAAGCGCATCAGTCCGATGCGCCTTGTATCTTACCTTACCAGCACCGCTGCGTCAGGTGATTGTTTATTACAAAACCCTGTTACGCTAAACGGTTAGACGCCAAATCAGTTTACAGCGTCTTTCAGCGCTTTCCCTGCACGGAAGGCCGGCACTTTGGCTGCCGCGATCTTGATTTCTTTACCGGTTTGCGGGTTACGGCCGGTACGAGCCGAACGTTCACGCACGGTGAAGGAACCGAAACCAACCAGAGCCACGTCATCCCCAGCTTTCAGAGAGTCGGTAACGGAAGCGATTACTGCGTCTAAAGCACGTCCAGCTGCCGCTTTGGAAATATCAGCACCTGCGGCAATCTTGTCGATCAGTTGTGACTTATTCACTCTATCATCCCCTCTAGAATTCTATCGTCGCACCGAAAAATCCCTACGGTTGCGACAGCGCAGCTGTTATATCAATCCCATCGAACCTTGGCAAGCCACCGACTGCGTGGCAAAACGTGGGCCGACAGAGATCTAACTTAGCGGTACAAAAAAATACTGGCAAGTCCGAAATGGCTTGCCAGTATAAGTTTTATCAATGGTTTTTGCGATTCGTCACTATTTTGCCGCTACCGGCAGTGCGCCGAAGGCCGGGTTTTGCAACGCAATGTTCAAAACTTCATCGATTCGCTGCACCGGATGAATCTCCAGATCGGCGATAACATTGTCCGGGATCTCTTCCAGATCGCGCTTGTTCTCGTAAGGGATCAGCACGGTTTTGATGCCGCCGCGATGCGCCGCCAACAGTTTCTCTTTCAGGCCGCCGATCGGCAATACCTGGCCGCGCAGCGTGATCTCGCCGGTCATCGCCACATCGGCGCGTACCGGGTTGCCGGTCAGGCAGGAGACCAGCGCGGTGCACATCGCGATACCGGCGCTTGGGCCGTCTTTCGGCGTCGCCCCTTCCGGCACGTGCACGTGGATGTCGCGCTTCTCGTAGAAATCGGCGTTGATGCCCAATTTCTCCGCGCGCGCGCGCACCACGGTCAGCGCCGCCTGAATCGATTCCTGCATCACTTCACCCAGAGAGCCGGTGTAAGTCAGCTTGCCTTTGCCCGGCACGCAGGCGGTTTCGATGGTCAGCAGATCGCCGCCCACTTCCGTCCACGCCAGCCCGGTGACTTCGCCCACGCGGTTTTCGGTATCCGCACGGCCGTAATCGACGCGCTGCACGCCCAGGTAGTCCTTCAGGTTGTCGCCGTTAATCTCAATGTGCTTGCGCTTCTTGTCCATCAGCAGCGTTTTCACCGCTTTACGGCACAGTTTGGAGATTTCACGCTCCAGGCTGCGCACCCCGGCTTCGCGGGTGTAGAAGCGAATGATGCCGATGATGGCGCTGTCGTCGACCGTCAGCTCGCCTTTTTTCAGCGCGTTGCGCTCAAGCTGCTTTGGCAGCAGGTGCTGTTTGGCGATGTTGAGCTTTTCGTCCTCGGTATAACCCGACAGACGGATCACTTCCATACGGTCCAGCAGCGGCGCAGGGATGTTCATCGAGTTGGAGGTGGCGACGAACATCACGTCGGACAGATCGTAATCCACTTCCAGGTAGTGGTCGTTGAACGCCACGTTCTGTTCCGGATCCAGCACCTCCAGCAGAGCGGAAGCCGGATCGCCGCGCATGTCGGAAGACATCTTGTCGATCTCATCCAGCAGGAACAGCGGGTTCTTCACCCCAACCTTGGCCATTTTCTGGATCAGTTTGCCCGGCATCGATCCGATGTAGGTACGGCGGTGACCGCGGATTTCCGCTTCGTCACGCACGCCGCCCAACGCCATGCGCACGTACTGGCGCCCGGTCGCTTTGGCGATCGACTGCCCCAGCGAGGTTTTACCCACGCCCGGCGGCCCAACCAGACACAGGATAGGCCCTTTGATTTTGCTGACGCGGCTCTGCACCGCGAGGTACTCGAGGATGCGATCCTTGACGCGCTCCAGGCCGTAGTGATCGGTATCGAGCACTTCCTGCGCCTTGACCAGGTCTTTTTTCACCTTGCTGCGCGCGTTCCACGGCACCTGCAGCATCCAGTCGATGTAGCCGCGTACCACGGTCGCTTCCGCCGACATCGGCGACATCATCTTCAGCTTTTGCAGTTCCGCTTCGGTTTTCTCGCGCGCCTCTTTCGGCATTTTCGCCGCATCGATCTTGCGCTTCAGCGCTTCGTGCTCGTCCGGCGCGTCGTCCATCTCGCCCAGTTCTTTCTGAATTGCCTTCATCTGCTCATTCAGATAGTACTCGCGTTGGCTCTTCTCCATCTGCTTCTTGACGCGGTTGCGGATGCGTTTCTCAACCTGCAGCAGGTCGATCTCCGACTCCATCATCGCCATCAGGTATTCCAGACGCTCGGTGATGTCGGACATCTCGAGCACCGACTGTTTGTCGCTGAGTTTCAGCGGCATATGGGCGGCGATGGTGTCCGCCAGGCGCGCGGCGTCGTCGATGCTGTTCAGTGACGTCAGCACCTCCGGCGGGATTTTTTTGTTCAGTTTGATATAGCCTTCAAACTGATTGATCGCGGTGCGCACCAGCACTTCTTGCTCGCGCTCGTCGATAGCCGGCGATTCAAGGTATTCCGCCTGCGCGGCAAAATGCTCACCGCTGTCGGACAGCGTAGTGATGCGTGCGCGCTGCAGCCCCTCGACCAGCACTTTTACCGTGCCGTCCGGCAGCTTCAGCATCTGCAGGATCGACGCTACGGTGCCAACCGAGAACAAGTCGTTAATGCCAGGTTCATCCGTTGAGGCCTCTTTCTGTGCCACCAGCATGATCTTCTTATCGTGATCCATTGCGGCTTCGAGGCACCGAATCGATTTTTCCCGGCCAACAAATAACGGGATCACCATGTGCGGATAAACCACCACGTCGCGCAATGGCAAAACGGGGATTTCAATGCGTTCGGAACGCTCAGGGTTCATAGAGCTCTCTCTTAGTTTAATTTCCGCCAGGTTGAGGGGGAATCTCATGAGACGCAAGCATCTAACGTTTCATAAAATCTGGTTAATGAGTATATGGGGATGAATCTCTTACATTCAACGGCAAGAATGCAGGAAAAAGAAATGGGGGATGAAATCCCCCATTTTGCTGATAACGCGCTGGTTTAACTGGCCAATTATTCGCCAGACGCCTGGGCTTCCGGCTTGCCGTAAATCAGCAGCGGTTTGGATTGACCGGCGATCACCGACTCGTCGATCACCACTTTATCCACGCTGTCCATCGACGGCAGATCGTACATGGTATCGAGCAGCGCGCCTTCCACGATGGAACGCAGGCCGCGGGCGCCGGTTTTGCGCGCCATGGCTTTCTTGGCGATGGCGTTCAGCGCTTCGTCACGGAACTCCAGCTCCACACCTTCCAGGTTGAACAGCGCCTGATACTGCTTGGTCAGAGCGTTCTTCGGCTCTTTCAGGATCTGAATCAGCGCGTCTTCGCTCAGCTCGCTCAGGGTCGCCACCACCGGCAGACGGCCGATGAACTCAGGGATCAGACCGAACTTGATCAGGTCTTCCGGTTCGGCCTGCAGCAACAGTTCGCCTTCGGTGGCCTTCTCGGACTCGCCCTTGACGGTCGCGCCGAAGCCGATGCCGGAGCCGGTGTTGACGCGCTGACCGATCACCTTATCCAGGCCGGCAAATGCGCCGCCGCAGATAAACAGGATCTTGGAGGTATCGACCTGCAGGAACTCCTGCTGCGGATGCTTGCGCCCGCCCTGCGGCGGAACCGCGGCGATGGTGCCTTCAATCAGCTTCAGCAGCGCCTGCTGCACGCCTTCACCCGAAACGTCACGCGTGATAGACGGGTTGTCGGACTTGCGGGAAATCTTATCGATTTCATCGATATAAACGATGCCGCGCTGCGCTTTCTGCACGTCATAGTCACATTTTTGCAACAGCTTCTGGATAATATTTTCCACGTCCTCGCCCACGTAACCGGCTTCGGTCAGCGTGGTGGCGTCGGCCATGGTGAACGGCACGTCCAGGAAGCGCGCCAGCGTTTCCGCCAGCAGAGTCTTGCCGCTGCCGGTCGGGCCAATCAGCAAGATGTTGCTCTTGCCCAACTCGATACCGTTGCTGGTATCGCCGTTGCGCAGGCGTTTGTAGTGGTTGTACACCGCAACCGCCAGCACTTTCTTCGCCTGCTCCTGACCGATGACATAGTCATCCAGGTGGTGGCGGATTTCGTGCGGCGTCGGCAGCGCACTGCGCTCACGATGCGGGGCAACTTCTTTAATCTCTTCGCGAATAATGTCGTTACACAGATCGACACATTCATCGCAGATATACACTGACGGCCCGGCAATCAGCTTACGCACTTCATGCTGGCTTTTGCCGCAAAAAGAGCAGTACAGCAGCTTTCCTGAACCGTCTTTGCGCTTATCTGTCATCAGTCAAACCTCTTCTTTAGTCTTGTCCCGCAGGAAAATCACGGCGGCAGTGCGCCCAAACTCATATCGGGAACGCCGGGGGGCTACAACAGAGCGAGCCCCTGCCCACTCTGATTACTATAGTCCATCGGCGCCGCGTGGTTCTAGCTGCGGTGTGTCAGAATGCCGTCAACCAGGCCGTATTCCACGGCTTCTTCCGCGGTCATAAAGCGATCGCGCTCGGTATCGCGCTCGATCTGCTCCAGCGGCTGGCCGGTATGCTCGGCCATCAGTTCATTCATGCGCGCTTTCACCTTGAGGATTTCACGCGCGTGGATTTCGATGTCCGTCGCCTGGCCCTGGTAGCCGCCCAGCGGCTGGTGAATCATCACGCGCGAGTTCGGCAGGCAGAAACGTTTGCCTTTGGCGCCCGCGGTCAGCAGGAAGGAGCCCATCGAGCACGCCTGCCCCATACAGATGGTGCTGACGTCCGGCTTGATGAACTTCATGGTGTCGTAAATCGACATGCCCGCGGTGATCACCCCGCCCGGCGAGTTGATGTAGAGGAAAATGTCTTTTTCCGGGCTTTCCGCTTCGAGGAACAGCATTTGCGCCACGATCAGGTTGGCCATGTGATCTTCCACCTGGCCGGTCAGGAAAATGATGCGCTCTTTCAGCAGGCGGGAATAGATGTCGTAAGAACGCTCCCCGCGTGAAGTCTGCTCTACCACCATCGGCACCAGCGCCATGTTCGGTGCAAATTGATCTCGTTCGCCACTGTATGACATTACCGTCTCCTAATAGAAATTGCCTTGGCGGCCAGGGTGTCACCCTAATACGCCGATTCTACTTGAGAACGGCCATGATGACTATGCTCAAGCATTCGACCCGCGCCACACGTACCCGACGGTTATTTCATCCCGCGCACTTTGGCAAACAGCGCCAGAATTATTCTTTACAGATTGGGGGAGCCCGGCGCGATTTCAAGCCCAGAGGCCGATTTTCTCCGCGCGCCGGAAACGATGCCGTTATTCTGACCGTTATCATGCCAGCCAGTTCCCCAGGCAACAGGGTAAATATAGTGCATATTGCCCCGCTTAACCTGAGATTAATCAGCAACGTGGCAAAAAGAAAAGCCCGCAACCTGAGGTTGCGGGCTTTTTCATCGTGCGCCGGTTCGCCAGGCGAAACCGGGGGCGCCGTTCATCGCGCCCGGCACGCAGGCATTACGCCTGTTGAGTTTGGTTCATCAGCTCGCTGAAGGTAGTGGCTTTTTCAGTCACTTTCGCTTTTGCCAGCAGGGCTTCAACCGCTTGCTCTTCCAGAGCCACGTTGCGCATGTTGTTCATCAGCTCTTTGTTTTTGCTGTAGAACTCAATGACTTCGCTCGGATCTTCGTAGGCGGAGGCCATTTCTTCGATCAGCGTCTTCACGCGGTCTTCGTCAGCTTTCAGGTCGTTGGTGCTGATCACTTCGCCCAGCAGCAGGCCAACCACTACGCGGCGTTTGGCTTGCTCTTCGAACAGCTCGCGTGGCAGTTCCAGCGCTTGCTTCTCGTTGCCGCCGAAACGCTGTGCAGCCTGACGACGCAGCACGTCGATTTCACCGTCGATCAGCGCAGCAGGCACGTCGATTTCGTTCGCGCTCACCAGGCCTTCGATCGCCTGAGACTTGATGCGGTTACGCACGGCGCCTTTCAGCTCGCGCTCCATGTTCTTGCGAACTTCGGTGCGCAGGCCGGCAACGGAACCGTCCGCCACGCCGAAACGCTTGATGAACTCTTCGGTCAGTTCCGGCAGCTCGCGCTCTTCAACTTTCTTCAGCACGATAGCGAATTTGGCCGCTTTGCCCTTCAGGTTTTCCGCGTGGTAGTCTTCCGGGAAGTTCACGTCGATGGAGAACTCTTCGCCCGCTTTGTGACCGACCAGACCTTCTTCGAAGCCTGGGATCATGCGGCCCTGGCCCATTGCCAGCACGAAGTCGGACGCTTTGCCGCCTTCGAACTCTTCACCGTCGATAGAACCGGTGAAGTCAACGGTCACGCGATCTTCAGCTTCCGCCGCGCGATCGGTTTCTTTCCAGGTCGCCTGCTGCTTGCGCAGAGTGTCCAGCATCGCGTCGACGTCTTCGTCGTTCACTTCCACTACTGGTTTTTCAACTTCGATGTTTTCCAGGCCTTTCAGCTCAACTTCTGGATACACTTCGAATTCAACGGCGAAAGTGAAGTCTTCGCCTTCTTTGTACTCGCCCGGCACGTAGTTTGGTGCGCCGGCCGGATTAATCTTTTCTTTGATGATCGCGTCAACGAAGCTGCGCTGCATCGCTTCGCCCAGCACGTCCTGACGAACAGAGGCGCCGTAACGCTGTTCCACGATGTTCATCGGCACTTTGCCTTTGCGGAAGCCGTCGATACGCACGCTTTTCGCTGCGTTGATCAGCTCTTTCTTCACCGCCTGCTTGATAGTATCAGCCGGTACAGTAATAGAGAGACGGCGCCCAAGGCCTTGAGTGGTTTCTACTGAAACTTGCATCTTGTTACCTCAAAAAAATCACAGTGCTCGGTCAACTCCGTTCCAAGAACCAGGACGGCTACAAATAAGAACCGAGTTCCCTGATGACAGAAGCGTCCCGAAACCATTCCGGAAAAATAAGACGCGACATTATAGCGGCGCATGCATGGCGAGTCGAGGAAAGCTAGGCGGCGCAGGCGCGCTAAAAATCACACTTTTGTCGATTCGATCGCCAAAAGGCCGCCAAAACAGACCGAACGTTGGCCATATTGCGCATTGGCCGTGTCGTCGTCAAAAACAGAAACGGCCCGCAGGCCGTTTCAAAATTCGTCAGTAGTAATACCCTAATTCGAGGGCAAAGTTCCACTGATACCTGAAAATTTCCCCCTCAGGCCAGCGTCCCGGCGCCGCGGCACGGCGGCGAGGCCGGCACGGTATCCTGCAACCCTTCCCACTCTTTGAGCGTATAGGTGTGCAGCGCCAGCGCGTGTACGCCATCGGCCAACTCTTCCGACAATACCCCGTAGATGGAGCGGTGACGCGTCAAAAACCGTTCGCCGACGAAGCGATCGCTGACCAATACCACTTTGAAATGACTTTCTGAACCCGCCGGAACGTTATGACGATAGCTTTCATCAACGACTTCCAGATACGCGGGCTCAAACGCCGCCCTTAACTTTGCTTCTATTTGCTCGCGAATCATAGGATCTCCTTACAACACCGGCAGAGGACCGTGCCCATCTAGTTCAATATTAGCCGGTTTTCCCCCGTTTAGACCATCGCCTGGACAAATTTCTCTTTTCTGCGGTCAGAGGATGGGCGTCATCCCCGCCGCTTGGGGGATTATCCGATTGAGCGGGCCAAAAAAGCGTGTTTTTATCAACGGCAGGTAAAAATTTGTCACTCAGGCGCCTTCCGCGCTTCCACCGCACGGCGGCGATGCTATGATGTCGGCAATTCGTTGTCGGCTATCCCGCTCTGATTATTGCTAAATCCATCGAGAATGAGACAGAAAACATGTTAAAGAAACTTTGTCTTCCTTTGCTGGCCGCCCTGCTGCTGGCCGGCTGCGCGACCAGCAGCAACACCCTGAACGTCACGCCGAAAATCGTTCTGCCGCAGCAGGATCCGACCCTGCAGGGCATCACCATCAGCATCAACGGCGCGGATCAGCGCACCGATCAGGCGCTGGCCAAGGTAAACCGCGACGGCCAACTGGTCACGCTGACGCCGTCGCGCGATCTGCGTTTCCTGCTGCAGGAAGTGCTGGAGAAACAAATGGGCGCCCGCGGTTACATGATTGGCGCCGACGGCCCGGTCGCGCTGCAGGTGGTCGTCAATAATCTGTACGCGGACGTATCCGAAGGCAACCTGCGCTACAACATCACCACCAAAGCCGACATCTCGATCATCGCCCAGGCGAAGAACGGCAACAAGCAGGTGAAAAACTACCGCTCGACCTATAACGTGCAGGGCGCCTTCACGGCGACCAACGACAAGATCACCGACGCCGTCAACTCCGTGCTGGGCGACGTGATCGCCGACATGGCGCAGGACACCAGCGTCAACGACTTTATCAAGCAAAACGCGCGCTAATCGGCGCGCCTGGCGCCGCCCGGCGGATCGGGCGGCGCAGACAGGGAACTCATGTCGAAACACTATCTGAACATCTTCACCCAGCGTAACTCCGCCATTCTGCTGCTGCTGGGCTTCGCGTCGGGTCTGCCGCTGGCACTGACCTCCGGCACGCTGCAAGCCTGGATGACCGTCGAAAACATCGATCTGAAAACCATCGGCATCTTCTCGCTGGTGGGCCAGGCCTACGTCTTCAAATTCCTCTGGTCGCCCTTCATGGATCGCTATACCCCGCCGTTCCTCGGGCGGCGGCGCGGTTGGCTGCTGATCAGCCAGCTGCTGCTGGTGGCGGCGATCGTGGCGATGGGCTTTATGCAACCCGCGCAGCACCTGTGGTGGCTGGCGGCGTTGGCGGTGCTGGTGGCGTTCTGCTCCGCCTCGCAAGATATCGTGTTCGACGCCTATAAAACCGACCTGCTGAAAGCCGAAGAACGCGGCGCGGGCGCGGCGATATCGGTGCTGGGTTATCGGCTGGCGATGCTGGTTTCCGGCGGCCTGGCGCTGTGGCTGGCGGATCGCTATTTCGGCTGGCAAGCCACCTACTGGCTGATGGCCGGATTGATGCTGATCGGCGTGGCCGCCACGCTGATGGCGCCGGAGCCGGATGAAAGCATCCCGGCGCCGCGCACCATGGAACAGGCGGTCGTCGCGCCGCTGCGCGATTTCTTCGGCCGCAACAACGCCTGGCTGATCCTGCTGCTGATCGTGATGTACAAAATGGGCGACGCCTTCGCCGGCAGCCTGAGCACCACCTTCCTGATCCGCGGCGTGGGATTCGACGCCGGCGAAGTGGGGCTGGTGAACAAAACCCTCGGGCTGTTCGCCACCATCGTCGGCGCTCTGTTCGGCGGCGTGCTGATGCAGCGTCTCACCCTGTTCCGCGCCCTGATGCTGTTCGGCGTCCTGCAGGCGGTCTCCAATCTCGGCTATTGGATCCTGGCGGTGACCGACAAGAACCTGCTCACCATGGGCAGCGCCATCTTCCTTGAAAACCTGTGCGGCGGCATGGGCACCGCGGCCTTCGTCGCGCTGCTGATGACGCTATGCAACCGTTCGTTCTCCGCCACCCAGTTCGCGCTGCTGTCGGCGCTGTCCGCCGTGGGCCGCGTTTATGTCGGGCCGATCGCCGGCTGGTTCGTCGAAGCCCATGGCTGGCCGCTGTTCTATCTGTTTTCGATCGCCGCCGCGCTGCCGGGCTTGCTGTTGCTCGGCGTCTGCCGCCAGACGCTGGAACACACCCAGCAGCATGGCGACTTTATGCCGCGCACCGCGTTTACCCAGGCTTACCGCTGGGCGCTGCGCCTGCTGACGCTGGGCTGCTCGCTGCTGGGGCTGTGGTTGCTGCTGCTGATCGCCAATGCGCTCGACTGGACGCAGGCGCCGCTGTTGGCCGACCGGCTGCTGCAGATCGGCGCCGCATTGAGCCTGCTCGGCGTCGCGATGGGCAGCATGCTGGATTATCTGGCGCTGCGCCGCGCTCGTTTGGCGTAACCCGACCGGCCGGCGATTTTGCCGGCCGAAAAAAAAGCGATCCGGGGGTGTATTTATTTCGTTAAAAAAAGATAATCAGCGAGAAAATTATTTTTTTATCCGACTGCGGCGCTCGGAAATAAAATTAAATTCACCTTTAAGACACAATTATTTTACATTAAATAAACCTTTTCTGCGTATTTCCCCGCCGCGCATTTCTTCGCCAGATTCATCATACCTTTAGTTTTCCTTAACATACGGACTGCTCGTCACGATTCAGCGTGCCAACGCGTTGTTGTCATTGGTAAATTGTCACGCAGGGTTACATCTGTGACCCCCTTAACAGAAAGTGTCAACAAGCCGCTGACACTCCCTTAAGCATGTTTACAGTACTGCAACCTTCCCGTAAAATGCCCGCACACATGAAACGACAATTGAGCCTTTGTTATTGAGGTCGTTAGATGAGACTTAAGAAATACAATAAAAGTATTGGGATGCTGTCATTAATTGCAGGCACTGTATTGCTCAGTGGCTGCGATATGGTTTTGATGAATCCCAAAGGAGCAATTGGTGTTGAGCAACGGACACTGATTATCACTGCAATCGCGTTGATGTTGATCGTGGTGGTGCCAGTTATCTTCATGGCGTTCGCCTTTGCCTGGAAGTATCGCGCTTCCAACAAAGACGCCAAGTACAGTCCGAACTGGGCCCACTCCAACAAGATCGAAGCGGTCGTCTGGACCATTCCTATCATTATCATCGCCATCCTTGGCACCATTACCTGGAAGACTACCCACGAACTCGACCCGTTCAAGCCGATTGTCACCGACAAGAAGCCGATGACGATCGAAGTGGTGTCGCTCGACTGGAAATGGCTGTTCATCTATCCGGAACAAGGCATTGCGACCGTTAATGAGCTGGCTTTCCCGAAAGATGTTCCAGTCGAATTCAAGATCACCTCTAACTCGGTAATGAACTCGTTCTTTATCCCGCAGTTGGGTGGACAGATTTATGCGATGGCCGGCATGCAGACCAAACTGCACCTGATCGGCAACGAAGCCGGTGCCTACAAGGGCATCTCCAGCAGCTACAGCGGCGCAGGCTTCTCCGGTATGAAATTCACCGCGATCGTTACCCCGACCGAAGGCGACTTCGATCAGTGGGTGGCCAAGGTGAAGGCATCGCCTAAAAACCTGAACACCACCGACGACTTTAACAAACTGGCAGAGCCGAGTGAAAACAACCCGGTCGAGTACTTTGCCGCTGTCAAACCGAATTTGTTCAAAGAAACAATTGCCAAATTCATGGGCGACATGGATATGCACAAGGGCGCTGGCGCGCACGAAGGCATGGACATGAGCCAAGGTATAGACATGGGTGAACATGCTGCTCACGCCGGAGCCGAGGAATAACTGATGTTGGGAAAATTAACACTTGATGCGGTTCCGTACCACGAACCGATCATCATGGTCACCGTAGCCGCAATTATCGTCGGGGGCCTGGCAGTGCTGGCGCTGCTGACCTATTTCGGCAAATGGAAGTGGCTGTGGAGCGAATGGCTG
The DNA here is from genome assembly GCF_903970925.1 of Serratia sp. ME47. NCBI lineage: Bacteria > Pseudomonadati > Pseudomonadota > Gammaproteobacteria > Enterobacterales > Yersiniaceae > Serratia > Serratia sp. ME47. The sequence continues at coordinate 114,313 of NZ_CAJCKE010000006.1, forward strand.
ACTTCGGTCGACCATAAAAAAATTGGTATCATGTATATCGTCGTGGCGATGGTCATGCTGCTGCGCGGCTTCGCCGACGCCATCATGATGCGTAGCCAGCAGGCGTTGGCGTCCGCCGGCGAAGCCGGATTCCTGCCGCCGCACCACTACGACCAGATCTTCACCGCGCACGGCGTCATCATGATCTTCTTCATGGCGATGCCTTTCGTGGTCGGCCTGATGAACGTCGTGGTGCCGCTGCAAATCGGCGCGCGCGACGTCGCCTTCCCGTTCCTGAACTCCCTGAGCTTCTGGTTCTTCGTGGTGGGCGTTGTGCTGATCAACATCTCCCTGGGGGTCGGTGAATTCGCTCAGACCGGTTGGCTGGCGTATCCGCCGCTGTCGGGTAAAGAGTACAGTCCTGGCGTCGGGGTCGATTACTGGATCTGGAGTCTGCAGATTTCCGGTCTGGGTACCCTGCTGACCGGCGTGAACTTCTTCGCCACCATTCTGAAGATGCGTGCCCCTGGCATGCCTATGATGAAGATGCCGGTGTTCACCTGGGCGGCGCTGTGTACCAACGTCCTGATCATCGTTTCTTTCCCAATTCTGACCGTCACCATCGCGCTGCTGACCCTGGATCGCTATCTGGGCACCCATTTCTTCACCAATGATATGGGCGGCAACATGATGATGTACATCAACCTGATTTGGGCCTGGGGTCACCCAGAGGTGTACATTCTGGTTCTGCCGGTGTTCGGCGTGTTCTCCGAAGTCACCGCGACCTTCTCCAGAAAACGCCTGTTCGGCTATACCTCACTGGTATGGGCAACCATCGCGATCACCGTTCTGTCGTTCATCGTATGGCTGCACCACTTCTTCACCATGGGGTCCGGCGCGAACGTTAACGCCTTCTTCGGTATCGCCACCATGATCATTTCCATCCCGACCGGGGTGAAAATCTTCAACTGGCTGTTCACCATGTATCAGGGCCGCATCAAGCTCAACTCCGCAATGCTGTGGACCGTTGGCTTCATCATCACCTTCTCCGTGGGTGGTATGACCGGCGTTCTGCTGGCTGTGCCGGGCGCGAACTTCGTGCTGCACAACAGCCTGTTCCTGATCGCGCACTTCCACAACGTCATCATCGGCGGCGTGGTGTTCGGTTGCTTCGCGGGCCTGACCTACTGGTTCCCGAAATCCTTCGGCTTCACGCTGAACGAAAAATGGGGCATCCGCGCGTTCTGGTTCTGGATCATCGGCTTCTTCACCGCCTTCATGCCGCTGTACGCATTGGGCTTTATGGGCATGACCCGTCGTATCAGCCAGAACATCAACCCTGAGTTCCACCCTCTGCTGCTGGTTGCAGCCGGCGGTGCGGCGCTGATCGCCTGCGGCATCCTGTGCCAGCTGACCCAGATCTTCGTCAGTATCCGTGACCGCGAACAGAACCGCGATCTGACCGGTGACCCATGGGGCGCTCGTACTCTGGAGTGGTCAACGTCTTCTCCACCGCCGTTCTATAACTTTGCCGTAGTGCCGCAGATTCATGACCGTGATGAGTTCTGGGACATGAAAGAAAAAGGCGAAGCCTATAAGAAACCGGCTAAGTACGAACCGATTCATATGCCTAAGAACACCGGCGCCGGCGTTATCATCGCCTTCTTCAGCCTGGTATTCGGTTTCGCAATGATTTGGGAAATCTGGTGGATGGCTCTGGCCGGTTTCATCGGTATGATCGTCGTCTGGATCGGCAAGAGCTTCGATCACGATGTTGACTACTATGTGCAGGTTGATGAAATCGAGCGCATTGAGAACCAACACTACGAACAAATCCGTAAAGCAGGCGTGAACCATGTCAACTGAAACTCTGACCAATCATAACGCAGCCCATGCAGAGCATGGGCACCACGATGCGGGTGAGACCAAGGTCTTCGGATTCTGGATCTACCTGATGAGCGACTGTATTTTGTTTGCGAGCTTGTTCGCGACTTATGCAGTCCTGGTGAACGGGACCGCCGGCGGTCCCTCTGGCAAAGACATCTTCGACCTGAAGTTTGTCTTGGTCGAAACTTTCCTGCTGTTATTCAGCTCCATCACCTACGGCATGGCGATGATCGCCATGAACAAGGGTAAAGTTGGCGGTGTAAACACCTGGCTGTTCCTGACCTTCCTGTTCGGTCTGGGCTTCGTGGCGATGGAAATCTATGAATTCCATCACCTGATCGCCGAAGGCTTCGGTCCGGATCGCAGCGCGTTCCTGTCCAGCTTCTTCGCGCTGGTCGGCACCCACGGTCTGCACGTGACTTCCGGCCTGATTTGGATCATCGTGCTGATGATTCAGGTGAGCAAGTTCGGCCTGACCGCGACCAACAAAACCCGCCTGATGTGCCTGAGCCTGTTCTGGCACTTCCTGGACGTGGTCTGGATCTGCGTATTTACCGTTGTCTACCTGCTGGGGGTTATGTAATGAGCCATTCATCCCATGAAACCTCTCACGGCGGCGCAAGCCACGGCAGCGTGAAGTCATACCTGATCGGCTTTATCCTGTCGATCATCCTGACGGTAATTCCATTTGCGATGGTAATGAACGGCACTGCCTCTCATTCCACCATCCTGGCGGTTGTTGTCGGTATGGCGGTTATCCAGGTGATTGTTCACCTGGTTTACTTCCTGCACATGAACACCTCATCGGAAGAGCGCTGGAACCTGGTGGCATTGCTGTTCACCGCTATGATCATCGGTATCGTTGTTGTAGGTTCACTCTGGATTATGTACAACCTCAACATCAATATGATGGTCGATTAAGAGCTGAGCTGCACGTGATGATTAAGCAATACCTGCAAGTCACTAAACCAGGAATTATTTTCGGCAATTTAATTTCTGTCGTTGGGGGATTCCTGCTCGCTTCCAAAGGGAGCATCGACTATCCCCTGTTTCTCGCCACCCTGGTGGGTGTCTCGTTGGTGGTCGCGTCGGGCTGTGTGTTTAACAACTACATCGACCGCGACATCGACAAGAAGATGGAGAGAACGAAGAATCGGGTGCTGGTAAAAGGCCTGATCGCGCCGAGTGTCACCCTGGTTTATGCGACCGCGTTGGGTATTGTGGGCTTCGCGTTGCTGTATATCGCGGCCAACCCGCTGGCCATGTGGCTGGCGGTGATGGGCTTCGTGGTTTATGTCGGCGTTTACAGCCTGTACATGAAGCGCCACTCGGTCTACGGCACGCTGATCGGCAGCTTGTCGGGTGCCGCGCCGCCGGTTATCGGTTACTGCGCGGTCACCAACGAGTTCGACGCCGGCGCGTTGATCCTGCTGGCTATCTTTAGCCTGTGGCAGATGCCGCATTCTTATGCGATCGCTATCTTCCGCTTTAAAGATTACCAGGCGGCCAACATTCCGGTGCTGCCGGTGGTGAAAGGCATTTCCGTCGCCAAGAACCACATCACGGTCTACATCCTGGCGTTTATGATCGCCACGCTGATGCTGACCCTGGTGGGCTACGCCGGCTACAAATACCTGATCGTCGCTGCGGCGGTGAGCGTATGGTGGCTGGGCATGGCGCTGCGCGGTTACAAAACCGAAAACGACAGCGTCTGGGCGCGTAAACTGTTCGTATTCTCCATCGTCGCCATCACCTCGCTGAGCGTGATGATGTCGATCGACTTCAGCGCCACGGCGGCGCCTGAAGCGCTGGTGACCTACGTTTGGTAAGCCAAATCATCTGTCAATGGGCCGCGTATGCGGCCCATTTTATTTGTCACGCCGAAAAGCGGCCAAACTGTAATATCTGTTAAACAACATTCGATTTACCCCCCCTGCCCTGCACACTAAAATGACGCAGCTTTACAGAAATCATGCCATCAGGCGCTGTCTCAACGTCTGATGGCATGGTTTTTACCGAGGTTTGACGTGAACGATAATTCAATGACCCCGCAGGAGCGCCGCGCCACCTGGGGATTGGGCACCGTGTTCTCCCTGCGCATGCTCGGCATGTTTATGGTATTGCCGGTGTTGACCACCTACGGCATGGCGCTCAACGGCGCCAGCGAAGCGCTGATCGGCATCGCCATCGGCATTTACGGCCTGGCGCAGGCGGTGTTTCAGATCCCGTTCGGCCTGGTGTCCGATCGCATCGGCCGCAAGCCGCTGATCGTCGGCGGCCTGCTGATCTTTGCCCTCGGCAGCGTGATCGCAGCCGTCACTGACTCTATCTGGGGCGTGATCCTCGGCCGCGCGTTGCAAGGCTCCGGCGCCATCGCCGCCGCGGTAATGGCCCTGCTCTCCGATCTGACCCGCGAGCAGAACCGCACCAAAGCGATGGCGTTTATCGGCGTCAGCTTCGGCATCACCTTCGCCATCGCCATGGTTCTGGGCCCTATCATCACTCACGCCTTGGGCTTGCACGCGCTGTTCTGGATGATCGCCGTGCTGGCGCTGGCCGGCATCGTCATCACCCTGGCGGTGGTGCCTTCCGCCGACACCCATCTGCTGAACCGCGAGTCCAGCATCGTGCGCGGCAGCTTCCGCAAAGTGCTGAGCAACTCGCGCCTGTTGAAACTCAACTTCGGCATCATGTGTCTGCACATTCTGCTGATGTCGAGCTTCGTGGCGCTGCCGCTGGCGATGGAAAAAGCCGGGCTGGCGGCCAGCGAACACTGGATCGTCTACCTGGTGACCATGCTGGTGTCGTTCGCCGCCGTGGTGCCGTTCATTATCTATGCCGAGAAATATCGCCGCATGAAGCAGGTGTTTATGGGCTGCGTGGCGGTGCTGTTCTGCGCCGAAGTGCTGCTGTGGCTCTCCGGCGCTCATCTATGGGGCATCATCGCCGGCGTGCAGCTGTTCTTTATGGCCTTCAACGTGATGGAAGCCATCCTGCCTTCGCTGATCAGCAAAGAATCGCCGGCCGGCTACAAGGGCACCGCGATGGGGGTGTACTCCACCAGCCAGTTTATCGGCGTGGCGATCGGCGGCAGCCTCGGCGGCTGGCTGTACGGTTTGCAAGGGGCTGGCTTGGTGTTTATCGCCGGCGCGGTATTGGCCGCCGTCTGGTTCCTGGTCAGCAGCACCATGAAAGAGCCGCCGTATGTCAGCAGCCTGCGCATTACGCTGTCGGAACTGGCGGTGAAGGATTCAGCGCTGGAAAGCCGCCTGAAGGCGCAGCCCGGCGTGGCCGAGGCGATCGTCGTGCCGGAAGAGCGCAGCGCCTACGTCAAGGTGGATACCAAGCAGACCAATCGCGGTCAGTTGGAAGCGCTGGTCAATTCGCTGTAAAAAATCAGGGCCGGCTATGCCGGCCCCGTCGAGATTAATCGCGGAAGTTCTTGAACTGGAACGGCTGGCCCAGATCGCCGCCGCGCACCAGCGCCATCACGCTCTGCAAGTCGTCGCGTGACTTGCCGGTCACCCGCACTTCTTCGCCCTGGATCTGCGCCTGCACCTTCAGCTTGCTGTCTTTGATCAGCTTGACGATTTTCTTCGCCACGCTGGTTTCAATCCCCTGCTTCAGCTTGGCTTCCACGCTGTAGGTTTTACCGCTGTGGGTAAACTCGTCCGGGATCTCCAGCGCGGCGCCGTCGATGCTGCGCTTGCTCAGCTTTTCGCGCAGAATGTCGAGCAGCTGCTGCACCTGGAAATCAGACTCGGTGGCAACCTTGATGCTTTGATTCTTCTCGTTTAGCTCAAAGCTGGCCGGCACGTTGCGAAAATCCCAGCGGGTGCCGAGATCGCGGGTGGCGTTCTCAACGGCGTTACGCACTTCCTGCATATCAATTTCGGAAACGATGTCGAAAGATGGCATACTTCTTCCTCCTGAATGAGTGCCTAATAGCTTAGGCGATTTTGATGCCGAGCATGATAACCGCTTTGCCGCCTCAGACAAAATCTGCTGAACGCACGCAGGGATAGCGCTTCAGGCTGCCATAAAGCCTATAGTTAGATCACGGTAATTGAGCGGTATTCCCGTGTTTCCAAGGAGACTGAATGAAAATAACCATTCTTGGTTGCGGCGCGCTCGGACAACTGTGGCTCTCCCGGCTGTATCAGCAGGGCCACGATGTACAGGGATGGCTAAGAGTGCCGCAGCCTTTTTGCGCCGTGAACGTGATAGAGCCGGAAGGCGTCTCGTTTAATCGCAATTTGCCCACCAACGATCCGGAGCACCTCGCGCAAAGCGAGCTGCTGCTGGTGACGCTGAAAGCCTGGCAGGTATCCAGCGCGGTCAGCGCGCTGTTGCCGAAGCTGAGCCCCCGCTGCGCCATCTTGCTGCTGCACAACGGCATGGGCACTCAGGAAGAGCTGCCGCCGAACGGCCAGCCCATCTTGCAGGGCACCACCACCCACGCCGCGCGCCACGAAGGCAGCACCATTATCCACGTCGCCACCGGCATCACCCACATCGGCCCCACCTCACCGGCCGCCCAGCACCTCAGCCACCTGGCGAAAGTGCTGCATCAGGCGCTGCCCGACGTCGCCTGGCACAACAACATCGCCTCGGCCAACTGGCGCAAGCTGGCGGTCAACTGCGTGATCAACCCGCTGACGGCGCTGTACGGCTGCCGCAACGGCGATCTGCAGCGCTACCCGGAGCAGATCGAAGCGCTGTGTCGTGAAGTCGCCAGCGTGATGGCCATGGAGGGTTACCACACCTCCTGCGAAGGCCTGATGCAATACGTGATGGACGTGATCCACAGCACCGCCGACAACGTTTCGTCGATGCTGCAGGATATCCGCAGCCAGCGGCATACCGAGATCGACTACATCACCGGCTACCTGCTGCGCCGCGCGCGCAGCCACGGCCTCACGCTGCCGGAGAATGCGCGGCTGTTTGAATTGATTAAACGAAAGGAAAATGAATATGAGCGTATCGGCGCTGGTCTGCCTGGCACCTGGTAGCGAAGAAACCGAAGCCGTCACCACCATCGATCTGCTGGTGCGGGCGGGCGTTAAAGTCACTACCGCCAGCGTCGCCGGCGACGGCGAGCTGACTATCGTTTGTTCGCGCGGCGTCAAGCTGCTGGCCGACGCGCCGCTGGTGGCGATCGTCGATGAGCCTTTCGACGCCATCGTGCTGCCCGGCGGCCTGCAGGGGGCGGAATGCTTCCGCGACAGTCCGCTGCTGGTGGAAAAAGTGCGGCAGATGCATCTGCAGGGCCACATCGTCGCCGCCATCTGCGCGGCCCCGGCGCTGGTGCTGCAGCACCACGATCTGTTCCCGATCGGCAACATGACCGGTTTTCCGGGTTTGAAAGATCGGATACCGGCGGATAAATGGATGGAGCGCCGCGTGGTGTACGACGCGCGCGTCAACCTGCTCACCAGCCAGGGGCCGGGCACCGCGATGGAGTTTGCGCTGAAGCTGATAGACCTGCTGCTCGGCAAGGCCAAAGCGGCGGAGATCGCCGCGCAGCTGGTGCTGATCCCTGGGATGTACGATTTCCGCGACTGAGCGGCTTGCCGATAAAAAAAGGGCTGAACACCGGTTCAGCCCCTCTCGTTTACGCCGCTGCCCGCGTTACGGGCGATAAACCTTCACGTTGCTGAAGCCCTGCTCCAGCAGGTACAGCGCCTGCAGGCGGCTCATTACGCCGCGCTCGCAGTACAGCAGATAGGTTTTGCTCTGATCCAGATCGCCGAACTGGGTGCTCAGCTTGTAGAACGGCAGCGCTTTCACTTCAACCTGTTCCAGCTGCAACGGTTTCTCTTCCTGCTCGTCGTTGGAACGGATATCCAGGATCACCTCGTCGGCGCCGAAGGCCGCGACGGTTTCCACTTCGGTCACCTGCTCCTGCGCCTGCTCGGCGATGGAGCGAATATCGACGTTCTTCGCCTCGCTCACCACCCGATCGAGAATGCTGAAATCGAAGTGGCTTTCTTCCTCTTCAATCTTGGCCTTGACGGCTTTTACCGTCGGGCTCTTCGAAATCACGCCGCAGTATTCCGGCATGGTTTTGGCGAAGTCCTCGGTGCCGATTTCACGCGCCAGTTTGATGATGTGCTCTTTATCGTGCGAGATCAGCGGACGCAGGATCAGCGTATCGGACGCATTGTCGATCAAGCGCAGGTTGGTCAGCGTCTGGCTGGACACCTGCCCCAGCGCTTCACCGGTTACCAGCGCCTGCACGCCGTAGCGTTCGGCCACTTGCGAAGCGGCGCGCACCATCATGCGCTTGAGCACCACGCCCATCTGGCCGTCGTCGACTTTCTCCAGGATTTCGCCCACCACCGGTTCGAAGTCGATGGCGACGAAGCGCACTTTGTGCGAACTGGCGAAACGGTTCCACAGATAGTGCGCCACCTGCTTCACGCCAATCTCATGCGCGGCGCCGCCCAGGTTAAAGAAGCAGAAATGCACGCGGCAGCCGCGACGCATCAGCATATAGCTGGACACGCCCGAGTCGAAACCGCCGGAAATCAGCGACATCACATCTTCCTGAGTGCCGACCGGGTAACCGCCGATGCCTTCGAGGCGGCGTTTAACCAGCATCAGCTTGTCGTCTTCGATCTCAAGGTTTACCGTGACCTGCGGGCGGGTCAGGTTAACGCGCGCGCTGTCGATATGCTGGTTCAGACCGCCGCCGACGTAGCGCTCCACGTCCTGCGAGTTGAACGCCTGCTTGCCGCGGCGCTTGACGCGCACGCAGAAGGTTTTGCCTTCCAGCTGAGCGCGGTAGGCTTCCAGCGTCTGCTCGAAGATGTGGTGGATATCGGTATAAGCGCGATCTTCCACTTCCAGAATATGGTGGATGCCGGGAATCCGCGTCAGCGCGTCGGCGATGACCGGCCGCTGGTTTTCATCTTTGGCGCGAACTTCGATATGATCCCAGTGACGGACGACCGCCAGCGTTTCATCATACTGCTTCAGGACGTTGCGAATATTGGTCGAGAGAATCTTGATAAAGCGCAAGCGCACAGATTGGCTCTTGATGGTGATTTCCGGGAACAATTTAATGATAAACTTCATGGCGGTCTTTGTTGTCAGATAAGAATTACGGCGCGGAGTATATCACCATATCGCCGTGCTCTGCGCACAAAACCACACATGAGCGCCATGATTTGCTAATCAAGATCCGCTAGGATAGGCTCTGGCGCCACGGTTCACATGATGACGTAAAAAGAAAATTATGCCGAAAAAACCAGCACAATCAGCCAGTACAGAGCAAACAGCCAGCTTTGAAAGCGCCCTCGGCGAGCTGGAAAGCATCGTGACGCGTCTGGAGTCGGGCGAACTGCCGCTGGAAGACGCGCTGAACGAATTCGAACGCGGCGTGCAGCTGGCGCGTCAAGGCCAGCAGAAACTGCAACAGGCGGAACAGCGTGTGCAGATCCTCCTTAACGACAGCGCCGACGACGCGGCGTTGGCGCCTTTCACACCGGATACCGAGTAACCGACATGTCTGAGATCGTCCCATCGGCCGCTTTTGCCGATCAACTGCAGATTTTCCGCCGGCGCGCCGATCGCGCGCTGCTGGATTTCATCGCCCCGCTGCCGTTCAACGACGGCAACATGGTGGCGGCGATGCGTCATGGCGCCTTACTGGGCGGCAAGCGCCTGCGCCCGTTCCTGGTGTACACCACCGGCCAGATGTTCGGCGTATCGCTGACCAACCTGGACGCGCCGGCGGCGGCGGTGGAATGCATTCACGCCTACTCGCTGATCCACGACGATCTGCCGGCGATGGACGACGACGATCTGCGCCGCGGCCAGCCGACCTGCCACATTAAATTCGGCGAAGCCAACGCGATCCTGGCCGGCGATGCGCTGCAAACGCTGGCGTTTTCGATCCTGGCCGATGCCGAAATGCCCGACGTGGCGCTGCGCGATCGGCTGGCGATGGTCTCCGAACTGGCGGCAGCCAGCGGCGTCGCCGGCATGTGCGGCGGCCAATCGCTGGATCTGGAAGCCGAAGGCAAGCGCGTCGATCTGCAGGCGCTGGAGCAGATCCACCGCCACAAAACCGGTGCGTTGATCCGCGCCGCGGTGCGTCTGGGCGCGCTGAGCGCCGGCGAAGCAGGACGAGCGGCGCTGCCGCAGCTGGATCGTTACGCCGCTGCGGTCGGCCTGGCGTTCCAGGTGCAGGATGACATTTTGGACGTTGTCGGCGAGACTGAAAAGATCGGCAAGCGCCAGGGAGCGGACCAACAACACGGAAAGAGTACCTACCCGGCGTTACTCGGGCTTGACAGCGCGAAAGCAAAAGCGTGGGATCTCTATCAGGAAGCATTAGCTGCATTAGACACTTTGGCAGCGCAATCTTATAACACAGCGCCATTGCGAGCGTTAGCCAGCTTCATTATTGAACGCGACAATTAACGTGTGACGTTAACTCCTCTGATATGAGTATCGAATGAGTCTTGATATAGCCAAATACCCAACCCTGGCGCTAGCGGAAAACCCCGAGGAACTCCGCTCACTGCCCAAAGAGAGCTTGCCGAAGCTGTGCGATGAGCTGCGGCAATATCTGCTGAACAGCGTCAGTCGCTCCAGCGGCCACTTTGCCTCCGGGCTGGGTACCGTCGAACTGACGGTGGCGTTGCATTTCGTCTACAACACGCCGTTCGATCATCTGGTGTGGGACGTCGGTCACCAGGCCTACCCGCACAAAATCCTGACCGGCCGCCGCGACCGGATCGCCACTATCCGGCAAAAGAACGGGTTGCACCCCTTCCCGTGGCGCGCCGAAAGCGAATACGACGTGCTGTCGGTCGGCCATTCGTCAACCTCGATCAGCGCCGGCCTCGGCATGGCGGTGGCGGCAGAGCGTGAAGGCAAAGGCCGCCGCACGGTGTGCGTGATCGGCGATGGCGCCATCACCGCCGGCATGGCGTTCGAAGCGATGAACCACGCCGGCGACATCAATCCGGACATGCTGGTGGTGCTGAACGACAACGAGATGTCGATCTCGGAAAACGTCGGCGCGCTGAACAACCATCTGGCGCAGCTGCTGTCCGGCAAGCTTTACTCCACCCTGCGCGAAGGCGGCAAAAAAGTGCTGGCCGGCGTGCCGCCGATCAAGGAGCTGGTGAAACGCACCGAAGAGCACCTGAAAGGCATGGTGGTGCCGGGTACGCTGTTCGAAGAGCTGGGCTTCAACTACATCGGCCCGGTAGACGGGCACGACGTACAGGGCCTGGTCGCCACGTTGAAAAACATGCGCGATCTGAAAGGCCCGCAGCTGTTGCACATCATGACCAAGAAAGGCCGCGGTTACGCGCCGGCGGAGAAGGATCCGATCAGCTTCCACGCGGTGCCGAAGTTCGATCCCGCCAGCGGCACGCTGCCGAAAAGCGCCGGCGGTCTGCCGACCTATTCGAAAATCTTCGGCGACTGGCTGTGTGAAACCGCCGCCAAAGACAGCTCACTGATGGCGATCACGCCGGCGATGCGCGAAGGTTCCGGCATGGTGCAGTTCTCGCGCGACTATCCGCAGCAATATTTCGATGTGGCGATCGCCGAGCAACACGCGGTCACCTTCGCCGCCGGGCTGGCGATCGGCGGCTACAAGCCGGTGGTGGCGATCTATTCCACCTTCCTGCAACGCGCCTACGATCAGCTGATCCATGACGTGGCGATCCAAAACCTGCCGGTGATGTTCGCCATCGATCGCGGCGGCATCGTCGGCGCCGACGGCCAGACCCACCAGGGGGCGTTCGATCTGTCGTTCATGCGCTGCATCCCGACCATGGTGATCATGACGCCGAGCGACGAAAACGAATGCCGCCAGATGCTGTATACCGGCTATCACTACAACGACGGCCCGAGCGCCGTGCGCTATCCGCGCGGCACCGGCACCGGCGCTGCGCTGGAGCCGCTCAGCCTGCTGCCGATCGGCAAAGGCGTGGTGCGCCGCCAGGGGGAAAAGATCGCCATTCTCAACTTCGGCACCCTGCTGCCGGAGGCCGCTGCGGCGGCGGAAGCGCTCAACGCCACGCTGGTCGACATGCGCTTCGTCAAACCGCTGGACGAGCAGCTGGTGCTCGAACTGGCCGCCAGCCATGAAACGCTGGTCACGCTGGAAGAGAACGCCATCATGGGCGGCGCCGGCAGCGGCGTCAACGAACTGCTGATGGCCAAACGCCGTCCGGTGCCGGTGCTGAACCTCGGCCTGCCGGACAGCTTCGTCTCACAGGGCACCCAGGAAGAACTGCGCGCCGATCTGGGACTGGACGCCGCCGGCATTCAGCGTCAAATCGAAACCTGGCTGGCGCAGTAATTCGCCACTCGCGCCTGATAAAACGCCTCCGCCTTCGGGGGCGTTTTCATTTCCGCCCTCCGGGATCCGCGCTACAGTTACTGTCTGAGCTGTGAATGGGAGGCAAGCATGAAATATCTCAAACTGGGCAACACCGATCTGAACGTCTCGCGCATCTGCCTGGGTTGCATGACCTACGGCGAACCGAGCCGCGGCAATCACGCCTGGACGCTGCCGGAAGAAAGCAGCCGCCCACTGTTGAAACAGGCGCTGGAAGCCGGCATCAACTTTTTCGACACCGCCAACAGCTATTCCGACGGCAGCAGCGAGGAGATCCTCGGCCGGGCGCTGCGCGACTATGCACGCCGCGAGGAGGTGGTGATCGCCACCAAGGTCTATTTCCCGCTGAGCAACCTGGAGCGCGGTTTGTCGCGCGCCAAGATCATGCAGTCCATCGACGACAGCCTGCGCCGTCTCGGCACCGACTATGTCGATTTGCTGCAAATCCATCGCTGGGATTACGAAACGCCGCTGGAAGAGACGCTGGAAGCGCTGCACGACGTGGTGAAAGCCGGTAAGGCGCGTTATATCGGCGCCTCTTCCATGTACGCCTGGCAGTTCGCCAAGGCGCTGTATACCGCCGATCTGCACGGCTGGACGCGCTTCGTCAGCATGCAGGATCAATACAACCTGATCCAGCGCGAAGAAGAGCGCGAGATGCACCCGCTGTGCGTCGCCGAAGGCATCGCCGTACTGCCGTGGAGCCCGCTGGCGCGCGGCCGCCTGACCCGCCCCTGGGGCGAAACCACCGCCCGCCTGGTCTCGGACCAGTTCGGCAAGAGTCTGTACGATGAAACCGAAGGCATCGACGCCATTATCGCCGAGCGCGTCGCCAGCCTGGCGGAGGAACGCGGCGTGCCACGCGCGCAGATCGCGCTGGCCTGGCTGCTGAACAAGCCGGCGGTCAGCGCGCCGATCGTTGGCGCGTCACGCAGCGAGCAGTTGGACGATGCCATTGCCGCGGTTGATTTGAGTTTGTCGCCGCAAGAGGTGGCGGAGTTGGAAACGGCTTACGTGCCGCATCGGGTGACGGGGTTTGAATGAGAGAAGCGGGCGCGAAGAACCGCGCCCGGCTGTCAGAACAGCCCGATCGGCCAGTGGTGCCCAATCAGGTAGATGATGCCCGCAGACAGCACGCCGGCGATGATATCGTCGACCATGATGCCCATGCCGCCATGCACATTGCGGTCGAACCAGCGGATCGGCCACGGCTTCCACATATCCAGAATGCGGAAGATGACGAAACCGGCGGCGACCCAGCGCCAATCGTTGACCGGCAGCGCCATCAGCGTGATCCACATGCCGACGAACTCATCCCAGACGATGCTGCCGTGATCGTGCACCTTCATGTCTTTTGCCGTACGGTGGCAAATATAGACGCCGATGCAAATGCTGAACATCACCGTCAGCGAGTAGAGCTGCCACGGCAGTTGGATCAGCAGCAGCCAGAACGGGATCGCCGCCAGCGATCCCATGGTGCCCGGCATCACCGGTGACAAACCGCTGCCGAAACCGGTGGCCAGCAGGTGCCACGGATTGCTCATCCGCAGCCGACGCTTGGCTTCATCCATGGGTGCCCGGCTCCGCGTTGAAATGATCGAACCCGGCCCAGTCCAGCACCACCGCCTCGTCGTTGCGGTAATAGCGAATGCCTTCAGACAGCGGGCCAATCTGGCCGATACAGGTGTAATCGGCCCCGAGGTGGCTCAGCGCCACGTCCAGCGCGCCGCGGTTGATCTCCGGCACGGTGAAGCACAGCTCGTAGTCTTCGCCGCCCGCCAGCGCCCAACGCAGCGCCTGTTCGGCATCAGCATGGCTGCTCAGCGCCTGCGACATCGGCAGCTCGTCCAGCACGATGCGCGCGCCGCAGTCGCTGGCCTTCAGGATGTGCTTCAGATCGGAAATCAGGCCGTCGGAAAGATCGATTGCCGAGCTGGCCAGATCGCGCAGCGCCTGCCCCTGCAGCACCCGCGGCTGCGGACGCAGATGGCGAGCGACCAGATAATCACGCGCCGCGCTATCCGTCACCGCCAGGCGATCCTGCAGGATCGCCAAACCGGCGGCGCTGTCGCCCAACGTGCCGGTCACATAGATCCAGTCGCCGATGCGCGCGCCGCTGCGGCTCAACGCCCGGCCGGCCGGGATCAGCCCCTGAATGGTCAAGGTCATGCTCAGCGGGCCGCGCGTGGTATCGCCGCCGATCAGCTGCATGCCGTAATAATTGAGTTGATCGAACAGGCTGTCGCTGAACGCCTTCAGCCAGGGTTCGTTCACCTCCGGCAGCGTCAGGGCCAGCGAGAGCCACGCCGGATCGGCGCCCATCGCCGCCAGATCGCTCAGATTGACCGCCAGCGCTTTATACCCGAGATCGGCCGGATCGATGTCCGGCAGGAAGTGAATGCCCGCGACCAACGTATCGGTACTGACGGCCACCAGCTGTTTTTCCGGCACTGCCAGCAGTGCGCAGTCATCTCCAATGCCCAACTGTACATCCCGGCGCACGCGCTTAAACCGGTCAAAATAGCGGGCAATGAGGTCAAATTCGCCGCATGCCATATCGATATTCCACTAGAAGAAATTAAGGCCGGGAATGCCGGCCTTAATGTTTTTACTTTTTCTTGCGAAGGGTTGGCGCCACTTTATCCAGCACCCCGTTCACAAACTTGTGGCTGTCTTCCGCGCCGAAGGTTTTCGCCAGCTCGATCGCTTCGTTGATCGCCACCTTGTAAGGGACATCCTCGCGCATTTTCAGTTCAAACAGCGCGACGCGCAGCACCGCGCGTTCCACCTGGCCCAGCTCTTCGAGCTGACGCGACAGGTAAGGCGCCATCAGTTCGTCCAGCATACCTGCATTCACTGCCGCGCCGGACAGCAACTCGCGAAAATAGGCGACGTCAACATCTTTGACATCCTGCTCCGTCAGGAACTGGTGTTCAACATCGGCAAGGTCGTTTTTAGACAACTGCCAAGAGTAAAGCGCTTGAACAGCGCACTCACGAGCGCGGCGACGAGCAGCAGGTTTCACGGAATTCCCCTTAACTAAATTCAGGCTTTAATAGCTTTGATAACATTAATCATTTCAAGTGCGGTCAACGCGGCTTCAGCGCCCTTGTTGCCCGCTTTGGTGCCGGCGCGTTCGATCGCTTGTTCGATGCTTTCGGTAGTCAGCACGCCAAAGGCAACCGGGATTTCGGCATTCATCGCAACGTTGCCGATGCCGGAGCTGGCTTCGCCCGCCACATATTCGAAGTGCGCGGTGCCCCCACGGATAACGGTGCCCAGCGCGATAACCGCGTCGTATTTGCCGGTTTTGGCCAATACGCTCGCCGTCAGCGGCAGCTCGTAAGCGCCCGGGACCCAGACAACGGTGATGTTGTCGTCAGCAACCTGACCAATGCGTTTCAGCGCGTCGATGGCGCCTTCCAGCAGGCTGTCGTTGATGAAATTGTTAAAACGTGCAATTGCGATCGCCACACGGGCATTTGGAGTAGCAACAACACCTTCGATAACTTTCATGGGCTTTCCTTAAAAATGGGTTCAATACCCCGCAGGGGGGCGGATTCTATCATATTCTTTCATCGCCTGCGCGGCGCTTTTGTAAAACCGGCGCGCGGGCGCGAGATTCAGTGTTTCGCCCGCAGGCGCAAACGCAGATCGGGGCCAACCTGGCGCACGTCGCTAAAGACGAATTCCGGTGCGTCGGCCAGACGCTCAAGGCCCGGCAAATGACACAGGCCGCGGCCATTATCGCCCAACAGTTTTGGCGCGATGTACAAAATGAGCTCATCCACCAGGCCGGCCTGCAGCAGCGCGCCAGCCAGCGTTGCGCCCGCCTCTACCCAGATTGAATTCACCTGGCGCTTGGCCAACAGCATCATCATCACCACCAGATCGACGCCGCCGCCGTGCGCCGGGCAGATAAACTGCTCAACGTCTTGCGGCCAGACCTGTTCATCCGCCTGCAGCCGCGCCAGCCAGGTGGCGCCCGGCTGCTGCACCACGCGGTGCTGCGGGGTAATGCGATTTTGGCTGTCGAGCAGGATGCGCAGCGGCTGACGCAGATTTTCGCGCGGATAGAGGCGCTGGGTCTCGGCATCCAGCTCATCCCAACGCACCGTCAGCGACGGATCGTCCGCCAGCACGGTGGCGCTGGTGCTGAGAATGGCGGCGCTCTGCGCACGCAGCCGCTGCACGTCCTGACGCGCTTCGGGTGAGGTGATCCATTGGCTTTCGCCGGAGGCCATCGCCGTGCGGCCGTCCAGCGACGCGCCCAGCTTCAGTTGCACATAGGGAAAACCGGTGCGCATGCGTTTGAGGAAGCCCAGGTTGACCGCTTCGGCCTCGGCCAGCATCAGGCCATGACGTACCTCAACGCCGGCTTGCTGCAGCTTGTACAAGCCGCGCCCCGCCACCTGAGGATTGGGATCTTGCATCGCCGCGACCACCCGCGTCACGCCGGCGGCCACCAGCGCATCGGCGCAGGGCGGCGTGCGGCCGTGATGGCTGCACGGCTCGAGCGTCACATAGGCGGTGGCGCCGCGCGCCTTGTCGCCCGCCATGCGCAGCGCATGCACTTCCGCGTGCGGCTCGCCGGCGCGCAGATGATAGCCTTCACCGACAATTTCGCCGTCGCGCACGATAACGCAGCCGACGTTCGGATTGGGCGCGGTGGTGAAACGCCCCAGCCGCGCCAGCTCGAAGGCGCGCGCCATGTAAAATTCGTCGTGATGCATGAAAGATCCTTTAGTCTTGCAGGCGGGCAATCTCTTCGCCGAACTCGCGCACGTCTTCGAAGCTGCGGTACACCGACGCGAAGCGAATGTAGGCGACCTTATCCAGCTTTTTCAGCGCGTCCATCACCAGATTGCCGACTAACTTGGTCGGCACTTCGCGTTCGCCGGTGGCGCGCAGTTGGGATTTGATATGGTTAAGGGCGTTTTCCACGTCGTCCGAGCTGACCGGGCGCTTCTCCAGCGCTTTCAGCATACCGCGACGCAGTTTGTCTTCGTTGAACGGCTCGCGCACCTCATCGCTTTTAATCACTCGCGGCATCACCAGCTCGGCCACCTCGAAGGTGGTGAAGCGTTCATTGCATACCAGACACTGGCGACGACGGCGTACTTGCGAACCGTCCCCCACCAGGCGGGAATCAATGACTTTGGTATCAACGGCGGCGCAGAAAGGGCAATGCATAACACGTCCTGATAAACGTTTTTTATAGATAAATGCAGTTTAACCCGAAGTGAAGCCACAACAAAGGGCGTCAGCCATTTGTTGCGATAAGCGGCGGGCAGGCGGCGCCGATATGACTTTCACCGCCATGCGGGCTAAGCTTGATAGCAGGAGATTCAGCATAGGAAATCGCCGTCATGACAACCCGTTACCCCAAAATCACCCTGCTCGCCGCCGCCGTGTTGCTCACTGGCTGCGCGCACAACGCCGCCGTGCCTCAGCTGCGCCATCAGGTCGCCGCACTGAACCAAAAAGTGAGCGTATTGACCGATCAGGCCACCGCGCTGGAGCGGCAAAACCAGCTCAACCAGCACTCCGACAACGGCGTCTATCTGCTGCCGGCGGCGCGGAGCGCCGCCCGTTTGCAAAGCGGCATCGGCGAACTGAGCGTTTCGCTGAGCCACATCAAGAGCGAAGCCAACGGTGCTCAGGCGCAGCTGCATGTGCGCATCCTCTCACAGGCCACGCTGCCGCCGTTTAAAGCGGTGGTGGAATGGGGCCAACTGGACGCGGCCACCGGCCGGCCGCTGACCGCCGGGGCACTGTCGCAACCGATCGCCAGCGCCGACTCGCTGCTGCCGAAACCCGGGCAGGACTTCGAGCTGCGCTTCAGCGGCCTGACGCCGGAACAGCTGGGCTATATCCGTCTGCACAGCCTGGTAGCCACCGCCCAGCCGGCGGTGGTGCAGCAACACTGAAACTCAAAGCAAAAAAAAGGAGCGCCGATAGGCGCTCCTTCTCATTTCGCTGAATACTGCGGCGGTTAAGGCAGAATCGAAGGCTGATCCGCGCCCTCTTTTTCCACTTTTTGCTGCAGCATGTGTTCGCGTTTCATCCCCAGCTTCAACGCCAGCGCGGACGCGACGTAGATAGAGGAAACGGTACCGATCGACACGCCGATCAGCATCGCCAGAGAGAAGCCTTGCAGCATCGCGCCACCGAAGATGTACAGCATCAGCACCACCATCAGGGTGGTCCCGGAAGTCATCAGCGTACGGCTCAGCGTCTGGGTCAACGACACGTTCATGATCTCGTAAGGCGTACCGCGGCGGATCTTGCGGAAGTTCTCACGAATACGGTCGGAGACCACGATGCTGTCGTTCAGCGAGTAACCGATAACCGACATCAGGGACGCGACGATGGTCAGGTCAATCTCGATGTGGAACAGCGACAGCACGCCCAGCGTGATGATCACGTCGTGCGCCAGCGCGATAACCGCCCCCAGCGCCAGGCGCCATTCGAAGCGGAAGCCGACGTAGATCAGGATACAGATCAACGCCACCAGCAGCGCCATGCCGCCGGTTTGCGCCAGCTCGCTGCCCACGCTCGGGCCGACGAACTCGATGCGCTTCACGGTGGCGTTTTTATCCACCGAGTCGTTGATCACGCCGATCACCTTATTGCCCAGTTCCTGGCCTGCGGTGCCGGTCGCCGGTGGCATGCGCACCATCACGTCACGGCTGCTGCCGAAGTTCTGGATAATCGGATCCTGGAACCCGGCCTTCTCCAGCGTATCGCGCATCAGGTCGAGGTTAGCCGGCTTCTCCAGGTTGATTTCAATCACCGTACCGCCGGTGAAATCCAGACCCCAGTTAAAGCCGCGCACCGACATGGTGGCGATCGACGCGACCAACAGCACCAACGAGATGCCGAAAGCCACGTAGTCCCAGCGCATAAAGTCGTAGACTTTACGGCCGTAGTTGAGTTGCTCAACAGTATAATCCTGTGCCACAACGCACTCCTCAGATAGACAGCTTGTTAATGCGTTTGCCGCCGTAAAGCAGGTTGACGATGGCACGGGTACCGACAATCGCGGTGAACATGGACGTCGCCACACCGATAGCGGTGGTGATCGCAAAGCCCTTGATCGAACCGGTGCCGACTGCGTACAGGATGACCGCGGTGATCAGGGTGGTAATGTTGGCGTCGACGATACTGGAGAACGCGCCTTTATAGCCCTCATGGATCGCCTGCTGAACGGACCGGCCGTTCTTCAGTTCCTCCTTGATACGTTCGTTAATCAGTACGTTGGCGTCGACCGCCACCGCCAGCGTCAACACGATCCCGGCAATGCCCGGCATGGTCAGCGTCGCCCCCGGCAACAGGGACATCACGCCGACGATCAACACCAGGTTGGCGACCAGCGCCGTGGTGGCGATCACGCCGAACTTACGGTACCAGACCACCATGAAGACGATGGACGCCACCAGGCCCCACAGACAGGCTTCCAGACCTTGGGTGATGTTCTGCTGACCCAGAGTTGGACCGATGGTGCGCTCTTCAACGATCTGAATCGGCGCAATCAGCGCCCCCGCACGCAGCAGCAGCGAAAGCTGACGCGCTTCGTTCGGGTTGCCGATGCCGGTGATGCGGAAGCTGTTGCCCAGACGCGACTGAATATTCGCCACGTTGATCACTTCTTCCTGTTTCACCAGCACCGCACGGCCGTTGGCGTCTTTCTTGCCGCTGTCCTTGTACTCCACGAACAGGGTCGCCATCGGTTTGCCGATGTTGTCCTTGGTGAAGTTGGACATGGACGTGCCGCCGGCGCTGTCCAGCGAGATGTTAACCTGCGGCTGGTTGTATTCGTCGGTGCTCGAGGTGGAGTCGGTGATGTGGTCACCGGTCAGGATCACGCGCTTGTACAGCACGATCGGCTGGCCGTCGCGGGTGTATTTCACCTCGGAATCGCCCGGCACGCGGCCGTTGGCCGCCGCGGTGGCGTCCGCATTGGTGTTCACCAGACGGAATTCCAGCGTCGCGGTGGCGCCCAGAATTTCTTTGGCGCGCGCGGTGTCCTGAATGCCCGGCAGCTCAACCACGATGCGATCGGATCCCTGGCGCTGCACCAGCGGTTCGGCGACGCCGAGCTGGTTGACGCGGTTACGCAGGATAGTGATGTTCTGCTGTACGGCGTATTCGCGCGCTTCGCTCAGACGGGCGTCCGTCAGGCTGGCTTTCATGGTGTTGGCGCCATTGGCGGACAGCACCAGATCGCGCTGACGCGGGCCGATGTAGCTGATGGCCTGGTCACGGGCTGCATCGTCGCGGAAGCGAACTTCCACGCCGTTGTTGTCCAGCTTGCGGATAGACGCGTAAGGAATGCCCTTCTCGCGCAGCTCGCTGCGCAGGGTATCCATGGTCTGTTCCTGCAGCTTGCTCAACGCGGTGTCCATGTCCACTTCCATCAGGAAGTGCACGCCGCCGCGCAGGTCCAGACCGAGTTTCATCGGCTCTGCGCCCAGCATGGCCAGCCAGGTCGGCGTGGCCGGCGCCAGGTTCAGCGCCACGACGAATTTGTCACCCAACTCGGTCACCAGCGCTTCGCGGGCGCGCAGCTGAACGTCAGGATCTTTAAAGCGAGCCAGGATGGCGCCATTTTCCAGCGCAATCGACTTGCTCGCGATGTTGTCTTTTTCTAATACGGTACGGACCTGGTCCAGCGTAGTTTCACTGGCGGCGACGCCGCGCGCGCCAGTGATTTGTACGGCCGGATCCTCACCGTAGATGTTGGGAAGCGCATAAAGCAAACCGACGAGGATCACGACGATCAACATCAGATACTTCCACAAAGGATAACGGTTTAGCACGGCAATTCCCTTCGGGAAAAAAGATTACAGGGCCTTCATGGTACCTTTCGGCAGAACGGCCGCCACGAAGTCACGCTTGATCATCACTTCCGTGGTGTCGTTCAGCGCGATGGCGATGATGCCGGTGTCGGCCACTTTGGTCACGCGACCGATCAGGCCGCCGGTGGTCAGCACTTCGTCGCCTTTACCGATGGAGTCCATCAGCTTCTTGTGATCTTTCGCGCGCTTCTGCTGTGGGCGCAGGATCATGAAGTAGAAGATCAGGCCGAACACCACCAGCATAATGATCAGAGAGTACGGGCTTCCCTGAGCCGGAGCCCCTGCGGATGCGACGGCGTCAGAAATGAAAAAGCTCATTGAAATTCCCTCATTAAGTTATCAATTATTAGATCAAGCGTTTAAAGGCGGAATCGGCTTGCCGATCCGACCATAGAAATCCGCAACAAACTGCTCTAATTTACCCTCTTCGATAGCCTGGCGTAAACCCGCCATCAGGCGCTGGTAGTGACGCAGGTTATGAATTGTGTTCAGTCGAGCACCCAATATTTCGTTGCAACGGTCGAGATGGTGCAAGTAGGCGCGGCTGTAATGGCGACACGTGTAGCAATCACAGTCTTTATCCAGCGGAGAAGTATCATCCTTGTGCTTGGCATTACGGATTTTTACCACACCGTCAGTCACGAACAAATGGCCGTTGCGGGCGTTGCGGGTCGGCATGACGCAGTCGAACATGTCGATGCCGCGGCGCACGCCTTCCACCAAATCTTCCGGCTTGCCGACGCCCATCAAATAGCGTGGCTTATCTTCCGGAATTTGCGGGCAAACGTGTTCAAGAATGCGATGCATATCCTCTTTCGGCTCGCCTACAGCCAAGCCGCCCACAGCGTACCCATCAAAGCCGATATCCACCAGCCCTTTTACTGAAACATCACGTAAATCTTCGTAAACACCGCCCTGAATGATGCCGAACAGCGCATTTTTATTTTCCAGCTCGTCGAAACGCTGGCGGCTGCGCTGCGCCCAACGCAGCGACATTTCCATCGAACGCTTGGCGTAGTCCCAGTCGGCCGGGTACGGCGTACATTCATCGAAGATCATCACGATGTCGGAACCCAGGTCATACTGGATTTCCATCGATTTTTCCGGGCTCAGGAACACCTTGTCGCCGTTGATCGGATTGCGGAAGTACACGCCTTCCTCTTTGATCTTGCGCATCGCCCCCAGGCTGAACACCTGGAAACCGCCGGAGTCGGTGAGGATCGGGCCCGGCCACTGCATGAAATCGTGCAGATCGCCGTGCAGCTTCATGATCTCCTGGCCAGGGCGCAGCCACAGGTGGAAGGTGTTGCCCAGCAGGATCTGCGCGCCGGTCTCTTTCACTTCTTCCGGCGTCATGCCCTTGACCGTGCCGTAGGTACCGACCGGCATAAAGGCCGGGGTTTCCACTACGCCGCGGTCGAAAATCAGGCGGCCGCGGCGTGCGCGGCCATCGGTAGTTTGTAGTTCGTACTTCACAAAGCCTCCAGCATCAGAGAAACAGTCTGATGTCGTTGAAACGGGGCCGCGCCGTGGGCGCAGCCCGGGAAATTAACCGCCGACGGACTCGTTTTCCGCCTGCGGATTACGGCTGATGAACATCGCATCGCCGTAGCTGAAAAAGCGATACTGCTCGGCCACCGCCTGCTGATAGGCGTTCATGGTATTTTTGTAGCCGGCGAAAGCCGACACCAGCATGATCAGGGTGGACTCCGGCAGGTGGAAGTTGGTCACCAACGCGTCGATCACCTGATAGTGGTAACCCGGATAGATAAAGATGCTGGTGTCGCCGAAGAACGGCGCAATCAGCGCCTCTTTGCTGGCCGCCGCGGCGCTTTCCAGCGAACGCACCGAGGTGGTGCCCACCGCCACCACGCGCTTGCCGCGCGCTTTACAGGCCAGCACCGCATCCACGACCTCCTGCGGCACTTCGGCGTATTCGGCGTGCATCACGTGATCTTCGATGGTTTCCACGCGCACCGGCTGGAAGGTGCCGGCGCCGACGTGCAGCGTTACGAACGCCATTTCAACGCCCTTGGCGCGCAGCGCCGCCAGCAGCGGTTCGTCGAAGTGCAGACCGGCGGTCGGCGCGGCGACCGCGCCCGGCTTCTCGCTGTAGACCGTCTGATACAGTTCGCGGTCGGCGTCCTCATCCGGGCGAGCGATATAAGGCGGCAGCGGCATGTGGCCGGCCGCGTTGAGAAGGGTGAAGACATCGCGTTCGTCGTTGAAGCGCAGCTCGAACAGCGTCTCGTGGCGCGCCACCATGGTGGCGGCGATGCTCTCGTCATCCCCCAGCAGCAGCTCGGCGCCCGGCTTGGGCGCTTTCGACGCGCGCACGTGCGCCAGCACGCGATGGTCGTCCAGCACGCGCTCCACCAGCACTTCAATCTTGCCGCCGCTGACCTTGCGGCCGAACATGCGCGCCGGGATCACGCGGGTATTGTTGAACACCAGCAGGTCGCCGGCTTCCAGCTTATCCAGCAGATCGGTGAATACGCCGTGCGTCAATGCCCCGCTCGGCCCGTCCAGCTGCAGCAGGCGGCATGCGCTGCGTTCGGCCTGGGGATAGTGGGCAATCAGGGATTCGGGAAGTTCAAACGAAAAATCAGCGACGCGCATGGGTATTCACTTCTTCAATTTAAGGCTGGTTGGTAAAAAACAGGCGGCCTAGTCTAAAGCCGGGGGCGGTCAGCGGCAAGAAATAAGGAGGATTTGCCTGACTTCGGGTATAGTTGAGGGATGAATTTTCTCGCTCATCTTCACCTGGCCATGCTGGCGGACAGCTCGCTGCTGGGCAACCTGCTGGCCGATTTCGTGCGCGGCAACCCCGCCGCCGACTATCAGCCCGAGGTCGTAGCCGGCATCATGATGCACCGCCGCGTCGACGTGCTGACCGACAGCCTGCCGCAGGTGAAAGCCTGTCGCGACTATTTCAGCGCCCCCTACCGCCGCGTGGCGCCAATTACCCTCGACGTGGTGTGGGACCATTTTCTGGCGCGCCACTGGCAGCAGTTGGAGCCTTCACGCGACCTGCACCAGTTTACCCAGGAAGCCCGCAGCCAGATCGAACCTTACCTGCCGCTCACGCCGCCGCGTTTTCAGAACCTGAACGGCTATCTGTGGCCGGAACGCTGGCTGGAACGCTACGCCGAATTGCCGTTCATCGCCCGGGTATTGCAGGGCATGGCCAGCCGCCGTCCGCGCCTCGATGCCCTGGCCGGCTCGTTCGCCGACGTCGAGCGGCATTATCATCAGCTTGAAACACAATTCTGGCAGTTTTATCCGCAAATGATGCAGCAGGCGAAGGAAAAAACGCTGTGAGGTCAAGCCCAAGCGTTTGAAATTGCAGCGCCTTGCGAGAATTTACGTTTTGCCGCTTGCCCTTTTGTGGGAAAAGGTTATTTTTAAAGCCTGTCAAATTTAATTAGTGAATTTAATAGGTAAAAGCTATCTCAGCGATTGGTCTTTTGCCCTTTATTCACCACGTCGCGGCCCCTATACTGGCCCTTGTTTTTACATCCACCCTTTAACACCTATTACAGGAGTAATTATGGTCCTGGTAACTCGTCAAGCCCCTGACTTCACTGCAGCTGCCGTACTGGGTAGCGGCGAAATCGTTGAAAACTTCAACCTGAAGAAGCACCTGAACGGCAAACCGGCCGTCCTGTTCTTCTGGCCAATGGACTTCACCTTCGTATGCCCTTCCGAGCTGATCGCTTTCGATCACCGCTATGAAGAGTTCCAGAAGCGTGGCGTTGAAGTGGTTGGCGTTTCCTTCGACTCAGAGTTCGTCCACAACGCATGGCGTAAAACCCCTGTCGACAAAGGCGGCATCGGTGAAGTGAAATACGCAATGGTTGCTGACGTTAAGCGTGAAATCCAGAAAGCTTACGGCATCGAACACCCGGAAGCCGGCGTTGCGCTGCGCGGCTCCTTCCTGATCGACAAAGACGGCATCGTGCGTGCTCAGGTGGTTAACGACCTGCCAATCGGCCGTAACATCGACGAAATGATCCGTACCGTTGACGCGCTGCAATTCCACGAAGAGCACGGTGAAGTGTGCCCGGCTCAGTGGGAAAAAGGCAAAGCAGGTATGGGCGCTTCCCCAGACGGCGTGGCAAAATACCTGTCTGAAAACGCTGCCAAGCTGTAATTTCAGCCTGATAGTGAATCAACCGGCCTCCGCGGCCGGTTTTTTTATGCCCCTTTTTGGGGCAACACGCCCGCCTTCAGTGCTTTATTTCCCTGTTTCCGCTCACATTTCCCACCCTGCTCGCCGCGCGTGCGCCCATCTGCGGCTACTATCAATAACGCTGGCTCGCGCTTTGCAAGTGAACAACAGCCAAGCAAACACAACACAATAAAAAACTGACAGGGTAGGAATAACTATGTTTTTACAGAAATGGAGCAAACCCCTGACCATGGCGGCGCTGCTGGTCAGCGGCAGCCTGCATGCGGCGTCCAATCCGGCGGTGGAGGCCAAAAACGGCATGGTGGTCACCTCGCAGCATCTGGCCTCGCAGGTCGGGGTGGATATCCTGAAAATGGGCGGCAACGCCATCGACGCCGCCGTGGCGGTCGGCTACGCGCAGGCGGTGGTGAATCCCTGCTGCGGCAACATCGGCGGCGGTGGCTTTATGACCGTCCACCTGGCGGACGGCACCGATACCTTCATCAACTTCCGCGAAACCGCGCCGGCCGCGGCCAGCGCCAACATGTATCTGGATGCCGACGGCAAGGTGAAGAAAGACGCCAGCCTGTACGGCTATCTGGCGGCGGGCGTGCCGGGCACCGTGCTGGGAATGGAAACCGCGCGTGAGAAGTACGGCAAACTGAGCCGCGAACAGGTGCTGGCGCCGGCGATCAAGCTGGCGCGCGAAGGCTTTGTGCTGACCCGCGCTGATACCGATATTCTCGACACCACCGTTGCACGTTTCAAACAGGATCCCGAGTCGGCCAAAATCTTCCTGCGCCCGGACGGCAGCCCGCTGCAGCCGGGGGACAAACTGGTGCAAACCGATCTGGCCAATACGCTGGAAGCCATCGCCAAAGGGGGAACCGACGCCTTCTACAAAGGCAAGATCCCGCAGGCGGTAGAGGCGGCGGCCAAACAGGGCGGCGGCATTTTGACGGCGGCCGACTTCGCCAACTATAAAGTCACCGAAACCCCACCGATCACCTGCAGCTATCGCGGCTACAAGTTCGTGTCGGCGCCGCCTCCCAGCTCCGGCGGCGTGACGCTGTGCGAAATCCTCAACGTGGTGGAAGGCTATGACCTGAAAAGCATGGGCTTCAACTCGGCAGCGGCCATTCACACCATGACCGAGGCGATGCGCCATGCCTACATGGACCGCAACACCTACCTCGGCGACCCGGAATTCATCAAGAACCCGATCGACCGGCTGGTGAGCAAGAGCTACGCCGAGCAGATCCGCAAGAAAATCGTCGCGGACAAGGCCACGCCGTCGGAAAATGTGCAGCCCGGCATGGAACCGCATGAGAAGCCGGAAACCACCCACTATTCGATCGTCGACCATGACGGCAACGCGGTCTCCACCACCTATACCGTCAACGGCCGCTTCGGCGCCGTGGTGATCGCACCGGGCACCGGCTTCTTCCTCAACGATGAGATGGACGATTTTACGGTCAAAGTGGGCGAGAAAAACCTGTACGGGCTGGTGCAAGGCACCGCCAACAGCATTGCCCCCGGTAAGCGCCCACTATCGTCAATGAGCCCGACGCTGGTAACCAAGGACAACAAGATCTTTATGGTGCTGGGCTCGCCGGGTGGTTCGCGCATCATCACCATCACCCTGCAGACCGCGTTGAACGTGATCGACCACGGCATGGCGCCACAGGAAGCGGTGGACGCGCCGCGCATCCATCACCAATGGCTGCCAGATGAGGTGTACTACGAACAGCGCGGCGTTTCCGCCGATACGCTGAAACTGCTGAGCGGCATGGGCTATAAGATGGTCGAACAAACGCCGTGGGGCGCCGCCGAACTGATTCTGGTCGGTTTGCCGGGCGCGGCGGGCGTCAGCCCGGCCAACTCCGGCAACGATTCGGCGGTTTCCGGCAAAGTGCGCGAAGGTTACCTGTACGGCGCCAACGACGTGCGTCGCCCGGCAGGCTCCGCGGTCGGTTACTGATGTAAACGCCCACTCACCTTAATCGCGGGGGCCCTTCGGCCCCCGCAGTTCCCTTAGCCTTCACAGCGCCACACGGTGGCCGATTCTTCCGCCAGCTGCAGGCGCAGCCCGCCGGCCGTTTCGCTCAACTCTCCCCGCCCTTCCACGCGCCGCCACGGGCCGCGGGCCAACAGCGGGTTGTGCGGCAGCTGCGCCTGGCCGCTGCCGTCACGCTGCAGCGCCACCAGCACCTGCTCCTGCTGATACAGGCGCACGAACACCAGCGTTTCTCCGCTGGCGTACAGCACCTGACAGCCGCCGCGACGCAGCGCCAGGCTCTGTTTACGCAGCGCCGCCATGCGCTGGAACAGCGCCAGCAGCGGCCGATCCCAGTCGCCGACGTCCCACGGGAACGGCTTGCGGCAGAACGGATCGTTGCCGCCGTCCAGACCAATCTCATCGCCGTAGTAGAGGCAAGGCACGCCGATCCAGCTCAGCAACCACACCGCCGCCATCTGCATGCGCGCCGCGTTCCCCTGCAACAGCGTGAGGAAACGCGCGGTATCGTGGCTGTCCAGCTGGTTGAACTGGATCAGCTGGCGGCCGTGCGGCAACCCGGCGCGGTAGCCGTCCATCCACTGCGCGCATCCGGCGGCGTCCAGCCGCACCGGGTGATAAGCCACGTCCAGCCCCGCCAAAAACGCCCGCACCGGCAGCGCGAACCCCATGTAGTTCATCGCCGCATCCTCCACGCCGGCGTGCAGCCAGCGACGCGCGTCGCCAAAGTGCTCGCCCACTACGTAGGCCTGAGGATTCTCCTGCTTCACCGCCTGATAGATGCCCGCCAGGTGACGCAGGTTGCCGGCAGCGCCGCCGTTCTCCCCCAGCATATGCACCACATCCAGCCGCCAACCGTCGATGCTGTACGGCGGGCGCAGCCAGTGGCGCACCACGCTGCCTTCCCCGCGATAGATCGCTTCCGCCACCTGCGGCTCGGCGAAGTTGAGCTTCGGCAGGCTGGCGTTGCCCTTCCAGTCGAGCGCGCGGCCGTCCGGGTAGAAGTTGAACCAGCCGCGATACGGCGAATCGGGGTGGTGGCAGGCGCCGTTTTGCCCTTGGCGATGGCGGTCGAACCACGGATGCGAGTCGCCGGTGTGGTTGAACACCCCGTCCAGCACCAGTTTCATGCCTACCTTGTGAGTGCTCACTCGCAAACGCTGCAGCGCCGCGTTGCCGCCGAAGTGCGGATCGACCTGGTAATAATCCTCGGTATCGTACTTATGCACGCTCGGCGCGGTAAAAATCGGGTTCAGGTACAACGCCGTCACGCCCAGCTGCTGCAGGTACGGCAGTTTGGCGCAGATGCCGTCCAGATCGCCGCCGTAAAAGGTCGAAGCGGCGTGGCTGTCCTCCAGCGGATGCTGCCAGTCGCGCCGGATCACCTCGGCGCCGGCCGCGTGATGGCGGTAGCTGCCGCTTTGGATGCCGTGCTCGCCGCCGCTGCTGGCGAAGCGATCGGGGAAAATCTGGTAGAACAGCTGATCCGCCACCCACTCGGGGCCGTTGTCAGGCTCGTCGACGGCGAATTGCGCCAGCTGGCCCGGCGGCGTTGGCGACCAGCCCTGCGGCCCGAACCACTGCTGGCGATCGGCCCACAGCAGCTTGAAGCAGTATCGCCGCGTCGGCTCGCCCTCATTCAGCGTCAGGCTGGCCTGGTAGCGCCGCATCCCCTCGTGACGCTGCGCTTTCATCACCAGCAGCCACTCTTCGTTGTCCGGCTCGGCGCGCAAAAACACCCGTTCCGGCAGTTCATCCCCTTGTAACCACAGCGTGATATCCAAACGTTGCCCTTGCTTCACCACAAAAGGCGGAACCGGTTGATGCCAGGCGTTAAGCATACTGTTCTCCTGCTGTACCAAACGAAATCGACGGCATTCTTCAAGAAGCGAACAATGCCACGTTAAGTGCAACTCCCCCTCCTCTCTGACCGCAAAACCCAGGGATGAGCCGGGGGGCGGAGACCGAAAAATAACGCTAACTCGATGTAAAAAAAGGTAAACAGGCACAAATCCTGCACGTTACCCCTTAGGCTAACGCGTTTTGAGCATACAGGATATTTTTTGCGCATTTTTTAAGGAGCGGTAATGCAACAACAGATAACGCGCTGGCTGGAGCAATTTGGGTTGGAATTCGGCGGAGTGATGTCGCTGTTGATGGTCTTGGGGTTGATCGTCCTGATCTCGGTGGTGATCCACCTGGTGCTGCACCGGGTGGTGTTGGCCGCCCTTCAGCGCCGCGGCCAGCAGTCGCAACGCGTCTGGCAACAGGCCATCACCCAATACAAACTGTTCCAGCGCGTGGCGCTGCTGCTGCAAGGGGTGATCATCAGCATCCAGGCGACGCTGTGGCTGCAGAGCGGCAGCCAGACTCAGGCGGTGATCGTTACCGCCGCGCAGGTGTGGATACTCGCCTTCACCCTGCTGTCGCTGTTCTCGCTGCTGGATACGCTGCTGGCGCTGCTGCGCCAAAGCCCGATTTCCAATCAGCTGCCGCTGCGCGGCATTTTCCAGGGCCTGAAACTGGTGGCGGCGATCCTGATCGGCATCATGATCGTCTCGCTGCTGATGGGCAAATCGCCGCTGTTGCTGCTCAGCGGCCTGGGCGCCATGACGGCGGTCCTGATGTTGGTGTTCAAGGATCCGATCCTCGGGCTGGTGGCCGGCATTCAGCTCTCCGCCAACGACATGCTGAAGATCGGCGACTGGCTGGAAATGCCGAAATACGGCGCCGACGGCGCGGTCACCGACATCGGCCTGACCACGGTCAAAGTGCGTAACTGGGACAACACCGTCACCACCATACCGACCTACGCGCTGATCTCCGACTCGTTCAAAAACTGGCGTTCGATGTCGGAATCCGGCGGGCGCCGCATCAAGCGCAGTTTGAATATCGACACCGGCAGCGTGCACTTCCTGTCGGAAGAGGAACAGCGCCGCCTGCAGCGCAACCCGCTGCTGCACAGCTACCTGAACGTTAAGACCCAGGAGCTGAGCCAGCACAACCAGGAGATCGCCGTCGATCTGGCCTCGCCGCTCAACGGCCGCCGCCTGACCAACCTCGGCACGCTGCGCGCCTATCTGGAAGCCTACCTGCGCGCTCACCCGCGCATTCACCAAAACATGACGCTGATGGTGCGCCAGCTGGCGCCGACGCCGGAAGGCCTGCCGCTGGAAATCTACGCCTTCACCAACACCACGGTCTGGGCGGAGTACGAAAGCATTCAGGCGGATATTTTCGACCATATCCTGGCGGTGATCGACGAGTTCGGTCTGCGCGTGCATCAGACGCCGACCGGCAACGACATGCGCGGCATGCTGCGACAAAGCGCGAACGCTTCCTGACGTCGGCTGACGTAACTGTGTCTGCTGGTAATTATTCGCTTTCAATTGCCAGCAGATATCTCCATCCCCTTCTTTTCCCCGGCGAAAACGGCGTTAATGCGCCCTCACCTTCACCACCGAGAGGGAAAGCCCTTGCTGAAACGGATACGTCATCGGCTGTTTACCCTGATGGCCACCCTGCTGTTTATCGGCTGCCTGCACAACGCTTTGCTGGATGAAAGCCGCATGCCCCGCAATCTGCAACCTTCGCTGAGCGCCCTCAGCAGCAACCTGCAGGACATTCGCGAAGTGCTGGCGCGCTGCGCCGGCGAGGAAGAGGAGGAACGCCTGAACGACGGCGGCATACGCATCGAAGCCCGCGCCGCCGGGGATGAGGAAGCGGAGGACAAACGCCAGACATAGTGGATTAAAAAACGCCCCAATTTGTTGCGTGATACGCAACGCCCTACTATGATGCGTATAGCGCAACACTCATGGAGCCATCAGGATGATAAGAAGCTTCAAGCATAAGGGACTCAAAAAGTTTTTCGAAACCGGTTCAACAGCAGGTATCGACGCCAAACAGGCGAAAAAAATCGCGCTGCGGCTGAGCGTGCTGGATTTAGCGAAAGTGATTGATGACGTGGATTTACCCGGCTTCTTCTTGCATCCGCTAACGGGCGCTCGCAATGGGCAATGGTCCGTCACCGTGACCGGTAACTGGCGCATCACGTTTGAACTGGTCGAGGGTGATGTTTATATCGTGAATTATGAGGACTATCACTAATGAACCGCATGCATAATCCTCCTCATCCTGGTGAGTTGATCAAAGAAACCATGGAAACGCTGAATCTCAGCGCGCGCGCGCTGGCCAAAGCATTGGACGTCGCGCCGTCTACGGTTCAACGCCTGATCAGCGGTAAATCCGATATCTCGCCGGAAATGGCCATCCGCCTGTCCATCGTAATAGGCAGTTCCGAACAGGTCTGGATGGGAATGCAAGATGCTTACGATCTGTGGCAGGCCAGGCAGTCCATCGACGTTTCCAAACTGCGCAAGCTGGACTTCGCTTGACGCCTGCCCCTAAAAAAACACCGGCCTCAGCCGGTGTTTTTCCATTTAGTCTTGCTGCGTCGCCAGCAGCGCGCGTTTTTTCTGGCGGTTGACCTTGAACCAGTAACCCGCCAGCAGCAACACCACCCAGACCAGGCCGGCGTACAGCGAGACGCGCGTGGTCGGGAAGTAGCCGATAAGACCGATGATGAATACCAGGAACACGATCGCCACCACCGAGGTGAACACCCCGCCGCGCAGCGGGAACGCCAACTGCTTCACCTGCTCTTTGCTCAGGCTGCGGCGGAAGGCGATTTGCGAGAACAGGATCATGATCCACACCCACACGGTGGCGAAGGTCGCCAGGGAGGCGATCACCAGGAACACGCTCTCCGGCATGATGTAGTTGAGGTATACCGCCAGCAGCAGCGCCAGCATCATCACGACCACCGTCACCCAGGGAATGCCGCGTTTCGACACCTTACTGAACATCTTCGGCGCATGGCCCTGCTCGGCCATGCCGTGCAGCATGCGGCCGACGCCGAACACGTCGCTGTTGATCGCCGACAGCGAAGCGGTGATCACCACGAAGTTGAGGATACCCGCCGCCACGGTGATGCCCATATGCTGGAAAGTCAGCACGAACGGGCTACCGTTGGTGCCCACCTGGTTCCACGGGTAGATAGACATGATGACGAACAGCGTGCCGACGTAGAACACCAGAATGCGCCACGGCACCGAGTTGATGGCTTTCGGAATCGATTTTTTCGGATCCTTGGCTTCGCCGGCGGTGATGCCGATGATTTCAATGCCGCCGTAAGCGAACATCACCAGCTGCAGCGACAGGATCATGCCGATAAAGCCGTTGCTGAAGAAGCCGCCGTTCGACCACAGGTTATGAATGCCGGTCGGTTGCCCGCCGTTGCCGATGCCCCAGATGATGATGCCGATGCCGGCCGCGATCATGATGATGATGGTGGCGACCTTGAAGAACGAGAACCAGAACTCGAGCTCGCCGAACACCTTGACGCTCATCAGGTTGATGGCGCCGATGATCAACACCACGCTCAGCACCCAGATCCAGTGCGGCACTTCCGGGAACCAGACCCCCATATAAATGCCGAAGGCGGTCACATCGGCGATGGCGACGATCAGGATCTCAAAGCAGTAGGTCCAGCCGGTGATGTAACCCGCCATCGGGCCGAGGTAGTCCTGCGCGTAGCGGGAAAACGAGCTGGCCTGCGGGTTGTTGACCGACATCTCCCCCAGCGCGCGCATGATGATGAAGGCCACGATGCCGCCGATCAGGTAAGCCAGCAGCACGCTCGGGCCGGCCATTTTGATGGCGTCCGCCGAGCCGTAGAACAAGCCGGTGCCGATGGCCGACCCCAACGCCATAAAGCGGATATGACGCGTGCTGAGGCCGCGTTTCAGCTTATTGTCGGGGACAGTGGTGGGTGACTGTTGTTGCATGAAAATGACCCATAGTTTTAAACGTAAAAAAGCCACGGACATGTCCGTGGCCCTAGATTAAGCCGGGGGATTATCAGTGCGCGGTCACTTGGGAACGCGTGCACACCCGATCATAAATCGCGACCAGCGCCAGCATCAGCAGCGAAGGCGGCAACCATGCCAACCCCTGCTCCGCCAGCGGCAGGTGAGTGGTCCAGGCCGGCAGCAGCTGCTGGAAGCTGGACGCTTTCACCGCGTCAAGGATACCAAACAACAGGCTGACAAGCATCACCGGCGCGATGATGCGCGGCGCGCTGTGCCACCAACGCAGGGTGAAGCTCAGCACCACCAGCACGATGCACGGCGGGTAAATCGCGGTCAGCACCGGAATGGAGATCTGGATCAGGTGGCTCAGGCCGAGGTTGGACACCACCATCGAGAACAGGCCCAGAATAAACACCAGCGTCTTGTAAGAGAACGGCAGGTATTGCGCGAAGAACTCGGCGCAGGCGCAGGTCAGGCCCACTGCGGTCACCATACATGCGATGAAGATCAGCGCCGCCAGGAAGAAGCTGCCGAGGCCGCCAAAGGTGTTCTGAACGTAAGCGTGCAGGATCACCGCGCCGTTGGTGGCGTTCGGCACCAGCGCGCCGCTGCCGGAACCCAGTTTGAACAGGCTCAGGTACACCAGCGTCAGGCCCACGCCGGCGATCAAACCGGCCAGAATGGTGTAGCGGGTCAACAAACCGGCGTCTTTCACGCCGCGCGAACGCGCCGCGTTGACGATAACGATGCCGAACACCAGCGCGCCCAGCGTATCCATGGTCAGATAGCCGTTAACGAAGCCGGAGGAGAAAGGCACGCTCTGATAAGCCGTCGTCGCCGGAATCGGCGCACCGGCAGGCCACAGCAGCGCGGCGATGCCCAGTACGGCCAGCGCGACAATCTTCAGCGGCGCCAGCACATGGCCGACGGTATCGAGCAGGCGGCCCGGATACAGAGAGATGCCGATCACCAGCGCGAAGTACACCAGGCTGTAGATGAACAGCGGCATGGCGCCGTCGCCGGTCAGCGGGGCGATGCCCACTTCGAAGGACACGGTGGCGGTACGCGGCGTCGCGAACAGCGGGCCGACGGCCAGGTAGCAGACTGTCGCCAGCAGCAAGCCGGCGCCGCGGCCGATTGGCGAACTGAGGGCGTCGATGCCGCCGCCGACGCGCGCCAGCGCGATGACGGTGATGACCGGCAGGCCCACGGCGGTGATCAGGAAGCCCAGCGCCGCAGTCCAGACGTGTTCACCGGACTGCAAACCGACCATCGGCGGGAAGATGATGTTCCCGGCCCCGACGAATAAGGCAAAGGTCATAAAGCCCAGTGCCAGGATATCTTTTGACGTTAAACGATGACTCATACGATGTCGTGTTGCCTGTTCAAATAAAAAAAGGGTCCGATAGCGTGGTGGCGTGACGCCCCACCCGGTTGCCGGCATGCCCGATCGTCGCCGCGCCAAATAAGCACCCTAAACGCAGTCGATCCGGCGTTTATGTCCCTATTCGAAAGTGGCCGCTCATAAAGATGGGCAAAATTTTAGGAGTTATAAAAATGGAGGTTTAATCCGACAACGAAGGCTAAGGTAAACGTTTATAGCGCTTCAAGGCAAGACGCACGGCGAAAAGCAGAGCTATCGACCATATAAACTTTAGCCACCAGTCGATCATATTGGCTATCAATAAATATACACTACATGATTTGTATCATTTTTGAACAATGAGTTCACAAAACGTGAAGCATATATCGCTTTACCGCTCGAAATCGCCAATAAAAAGCCGATTTTCGCGTGGTATGAGCTTCGTTTCGCCATAAAAAAAGGTGAAAATTACGCCGTTTTTTGTCGTTTATTGCGCCATGGCCGGCGCGAGCGGTGGCAACCCCAGCGCCTGACGGGTCTTCTGCAGGGTGGCCGGCGGCAGCGGCAGATAGCCGTCGTGGTTGACCAGGCTTTGGCCTGGTGTCGACAGCACGCGATCGAGAAACGCGGCGGTCCGCGGCTCCAGCGGTTGATGGGGGGCTTTGTTGATGTAGATATACAGATAGCGCGACAGCGGGTAGCGATCGTTGCGCACGTTGGCGGCGGTAGGCGCGACATAGTCCTCTCCCGACTCCGCCAATGGCAGCAGCCGCACGCCGCTGGCGCGAAAGCCAATGCTGGCGTAGCCGATGCCGTTGAGCGAACCGGCCACCGCCTGCACCACCGAGGCCGAGCCGGGCAGCTCATTGACGCGCGGCATGAAATCGCCGCCGCACAGCGCGCGCAGTTTGAAGTAGCCATAGGTGCCGGACGCCGAGTTGCGGCCAAAGCGCTGCAGCGAACGCGACGCCCAGTCGCCGCGCAGACCCAGCTCGCCCCAGCGCGTCAGCGGCTGGCTTTCGCCGCAGCGCCGGGTGGCGGAGAAAATGCGGTCGAGCTGCTGCAGGTTGAGGCCGCGCAGCGGATTATCCTGATGCACCAATACCACCAGCGCATCCACCGCTACCGGCACCGCCAGCGGCGCATAGCCGTAACGGTGTTCGAATGCCGAGATCTCGGCCGCCTTCATCGGCCGGCTCATCGGGCCGAGCTGCGCGGCGCCCGCGGCCAAGGCGGTCGGCGCGGTCGAGGAGCCGGCGGCCTGGATCTGCAGGTTGACGTTGGGATAATGCTGGCTGAAATCCTGCGCCCACAGCGCCATCAGATTCGCCAGCGTGTCGGAACCGACGCTGGACAGGTTGCCCGCCAACATGCCGTCAGGCTGCGCCAGCGCGCCGCGTCCGGCCAGCAGCGCCAGGCAAAGCAACAGCCCTCGGGTTATTCGGGTCATACCGGTGTCTCGCGTTAATTTTTCACCGCATTCTCTGATAAAGCGGCGGGAACAATCAACCGATTGGGCAAGGTAAAGATAAAGCGGGTGCCGATCCCCGGTTCGCTGAGGATCTCCAGCCGCGCGTCGTGATGGCTGAGCGCGTGCTTGACGATCGCCAGCCCCAGCCCGCTGCCGCCGGTCTGGCGCGAGCGGGCCTTGTCGACGCGGTAAAAACGCTCGGTCAGGCGCGGCAGGTGTTCGGCGGCGATGCCCGGCCCGTTGTCGCTGACCTGGAACTGCGCGCCGTGCGCCGTCT
Source organism: Serratia sp. ME47 (assembly GCF_903970925.1). Taxonomy (NCBI): domain Bacteria; kingdom Pseudomonadati; phylum Pseudomonadota; class Gammaproteobacteria; order Enterobacterales; family Yersiniaceae; genus Serratia; species Serratia sp. ME47. Next base: position 150,581 of record NZ_CAJCKE010000006.1, read on the forward strand.
GTTGCCAGCTCACTTCGATATGGGTGCCCTTCGGCGTGTGGTTGACCGCGTTGTACACCAGGTTAGACACCGCGCTGCGCAACTGGTCTTCATTGCCGAACACGTTGAGCTGCTCGTTAACCCGGAAGGTGATCTCATGATTGCCGCCGCTCAGCGATTGCGCCTCGCGCTGCAACACCCGCAGCATCAGCGGGATATCCACCCGCTCGTTCATGTCGACATTGGGCGCCGCCTCGATGCGCGACAGCGTCAGCAGTTGCTTGACCAGCCCGTCCATCCGGCGGGTCTGCTCTTGCATGGTGCTGAGCGCCTTGCTGCGCAGCGAACCGTCCTGCTCTTCGTCGCCCATCATCTCCAGGTAGCCCTGCAGCACCGTCAGCGGCGTGCGCAGCTCATGGCTGACGTTGGCGAAGAAGTTGCGCCGCGCGCCCTCCAGCTGGCGCATCTGGGTGACGTCGCGCGCCACCATCAGCAACTGCCCTTCGGAATACGGCATCACGCGGAATTCGACGTAGTGTTCGTTGTTCAACTGCAGCGTCAGCGGACGCGAAAACTCCTGCTGTTGCAGATAGTGGCTGAATTCCGGATAACGCAGCAGGTTAAGGATGTGCTGGCCGTTGTCTTCCGGCCAGCGGAAGCCGAGCAGATGCTGCGCCAGCCCGTTGCACCAGAAGATGTTGCCCTCGACGGTGGTCATCACCACCGCGTCAGGCAGCGATTCGGCTCCGCTGCGAAAACGCTTGATAAGCAGCGCCAGCTCGCGCCGGCGGCGGCGGTTGCGCTGCTGCATCTGATACAGGCCATAAAACAGCGGCTCCCAGCTCCAGCGGCCGGGCGGCGGCGTCATGCTGCGGTCGATCCACAGCCAATGGGAGAGTTTGAGCTGGTTGTAGAAATTCCACACCAGCGCAGCCAGCGCGGAGGCCAGCAGGAACCAGGGCAGATAACCGAAAATCAGCCCCAGCAGTAAGGCGGGCAAACAAAAAAGAGCCAGCTCCAGAGCCAGCCTCTTCCACGACAGACGTTCTAACACGGCATATTCTCCAGCGCGGCGCGATCAGTAGCGCGTTGAGAACCGGTAGCCGGTGCCCCGAACGGTTTGAACCATTTTATCATGCCCACTGGTTTCTAACGCCTTACGGAGCCGACGGATATGCACGTCAACGGTACGGTCTTCCACATAAACGTTAGTGCCCCAGACGTGATTAAGCAACTGCTCACGGCTATAAACCCGCTCCGGGTGGGTCATAAAGAAGTGCAGCAGCTTGAACTCGGTCGGCCCCATGTCCAGCGCCTGATCGTTCGCCATCACGCGATGGGAGGACGGGTCCAGGCTCAGCCCTTGCATTTCAATCACCTCTTCCACCGCCATCGGTGAAATGCGGCGCATGACCGCCTTGATGCGCGCCACCAGCTCCTTGGGCGAGAACGGCTTGGTGATGTAATCATCCGCCCCCACTTCCAGGCCGCGCACCCGGTCTTCTTCTTCGCCGCGCGCGGTCAACATCATCACCGGGATATCGCGGGTCAGCGCTTCGCGCTTCATATGTTTGATAAACTGAATGCCGGAACCGCCGGGCAACATCCAGTCAAGCAACACCAAATCAGGGAACGGCTCAGACAGACGCGTCACGGCGCTGTCATAATCCTCGGCTTCCAACGGTTGGTAACCATTTTGTTCCAACACAAAGCACACCATCTCACGGATCGGCGCTTCGTCTTCCACCACCAGTATGCGTCTTGCCATCGTCAATCCTGCCAATGTGTTAGCGACTTTTCGGGCGCCATTATGCGTCAGTTTTGTGACACTTTTATGAAAAAAACCGGCTGTTATAGGCAGTAAGCATAGCGATTATTTCCTGCAGTAAAGAAAAATCATCCGGTTGTCATCATCATTGCGCCGGGACAGCCGCCGCCGCGGCCTTTATAATCATCGCCATTATCTTTGCATCCGGGAGTGTCATGCGCCTGATCCACACCTCTGACTGGCACCTTGGCCAGTACTTTTTCACCAAAAGCCGCGCCGCCGAGCACCAGGCTTTTCTGAACTGGCTGATCGAACAGATCGAACAGCAGCAGGTGGATGCGCTGATCGTCGCCGGGGATCTGTTCGATACCGGCTCACCGCCCAGCTATGCCCGCGAACTGTACAACCGCTTCGTGGTGGAACTGCAGCGCACCGGCTGCCAGTTGGTGGTGCTGGGCGGCAACCACGACTCGGTGGCGACGCTGAACGAATCGCGGGAGCTGCTCTCCTGCCTGAACACCACGGTGATCGCCAGCGCGCAAGGCGCCCCTGAACAGCAAATCGTGGTGCTGAACCGGCGCGACGGCCAACCGGGCGCGGTGCTGTGCGCCATTCCGTTCCTGCGGCCGCGCGATCTGCTCACCAGCCGCGCCGGCGAATCCGGCGCACAGAAACAGCAGGCGCTGCAGGAAGCCATCGCCGAACATTATCAGACGCTGTATCAGGCGGCCTGCGAGCGCCGCGACCAGCTGGGCTTGCCGCTGCCGATCGTCGCCACCGGCCACCTGACCACCGTCGGCGTCACCACCTCCGACTCGGTGCGCGACATCTATATCGGCACCCTCGACGCCTTCCCGGCGCAGGCCTTCCCGCCCGCCGACTATATCGCGCTGGGCCACATTCACCGCGCGCAGAACGTCGCCAAATCGGAGCATATTCGCTATAGCGGCTCGCCGATCCCGCTCAGCTTCGATGAGCTGGGCAAAGCCAAAAGCGTCTTCCTGGTGGATTTCGCCGACGGCACCCTGCAGCGGGTTGACGCGTTAACGATCCCGCAGTTCCAGCCCATGCAGCTGATCAAAGGCGATCTGGCCGAGATCGAACGGCAGCTGCGGCAATTTGCCGACTATGCCGGCGAGCGGCCGGTGTGGCTGGATATCGAAGTGGCGACGCAGGACTACCTCAGCGACATCCAGCGCCGCATCCAGCTGCTGGCGGATGAGCTGCCAGTGGAAGTGGTGCTGCTACGGCGCAGCAAAGAGCAGCGCCACCAGGCGATTGCGCAGCAGGATAAGGAAACGCTGAACGAGCTGAGCGTCAACGAAGTGTTCGAACGGCGCCTGGCGCAGGAGGCTGAGATGCCCGAAACGCGTCAACAGCGGATGCGCCAGATGTTCCGCCAGGTGGTCGAGGCGGTGCAGCATAACGCCGAGGAGACGAATTCATGAAGATCCTCAGCCTGCGGTTAAAAAACCTCAACTCGCTGCAGGGCGAATGGAAAATTGACTTCACCGCTGAGCCGTTCGCCAGCAACGGCCTGTTCGCCATTACCGGCCCGACCGGCGCGGGCAAAACCACCCTGCTGGACGCCATTTGCCTGGCGCTGTATCACCAAACGCCGCGCCTCAACGTCACGCCGAGCCAGAATGAGCTGATGACCCGCCACACCGCCGAGTCGCTGGCGGAGGTCGAGTTTGAGGTCAAGGGCGTCGGCTATCGCGCCTTCTGGAGCCAGCGCCGCGCCAAAAATGCGCCGGACGGCAACCTGCAGGCGCCGAAGGTCGAACTGGCGCGCCGCGAGGACGGCAAGATCCTGGCGGACAAAGTGCGCGACAAGCTGGAGCTCACCGCCGCCATCACCGGACTGGACTTCGGCCGCTTCACCAAATCGATGATGCTGTCTCAGGGGCAGTTCGCCGCCTTCCTCAACGCCGACGCCAACGATCGCGCCGAGCTGTTGGAAGAGCTGACCGGCACCGAAATCTATGGGCGGCTGTCCGAGCAGGTGTTCGAGTCGCACAAGCAGGCCAAAACTGACCTGGATGCGTTGCACCAACGCGCCAGCGGCATCGAACTGCTGAACGACGAGCAGCGCCAGTCTCTGACCGAACAGCTGGCGGCGCTGAGCACGCAGGAAAGCGCCCTCGGCGAGCAAACCCAGCGGCAGCAACAGGCGCTGAGCTGGCTGCAACAATGGCAACGCCTCCGGCAACAGCAAAACGAGGGGCAATTGCGGCTGGACACCGCCCAGCGCGAGCAGACAGAGGCCGCCCCACAGCTGCAGCGGCTGGCGCTCAGCGAGCCGGCCGAGAAATTGCGGCCGCTGCGCGGTGAACGCGATCGCTGCCGCGCCGAGCTGCAGACGATACAGCAGCAAGCGGCTCTGTTGGCGCAACAGCAGGAACAGCAGTCAGCGCAGTTGGCCCCGCTGCAGCAGGCGGTGGAGAAAACCCGCCAGGCGCAGCAAACCCATGCCGAGCATATGCGGCAACAGCAACAGCTGATCGACGAGCAGGTCGCCCCGCTCGATCACCAGATAGCCCAACTGCTATCGACCCAGGCCGAGCGGCGACAGGCCGGCGATGCCGCCGCGCAGCAGTGCGCCCAGCAGCAAACTACGCTGGAGCAGCTCACCGCTCAGCGCAGCCAGCTGACGACGCAGGCCGCACAGTTTCAGCAGCAGTTGAATGCGCTGAGTGAAACGCTGGCCGCTCAACAGCAACAGCAGCAGGCGCTGGAGGCGAAAACGCCGCTGGCCCCGCTGCGCCAGCGCCTGAGCGCCCTGGCGGATCTGCGCCCAACGCGTCAGCAGCTATTTACTCTGACGTCCCTTCACCGTCAGACTCGCGAGCGTCTGGCCCGGCAACAGGCGGAGCATGCCGAGCGGCAAACGCAGCTCGCCGGGTTGCAACAACAGCTGGAGAGCGCACGTCAGCAATTCAAACAGCACAAGGCGCAGCTGCAGGAAGTGGAGCGGATCCACGAACTGGAGAAACGCATCGTCAGTCTGGAAGCGGAGCGCGCCCTGCTGCAGAACGGTGCCCCCTGCCCGCTGTGCGGTTCCACCAGCCATCCGGCGGTAGAGCAGTATCAGGCGGTGCAGCCTTCGGCCACGGAACAGCGTTTGGTCGAGATGCGTACCCTCGCCGAGAAACTGCAAACCCAGGGCACCGAGCTGCGTACCCGCTGCGAAGGCCTGCAGGAACAACAACAGCGCCAACAGCAAACCATCGCTCAGGATGAACAGCAGCTGGCTGCCCAACAGCAGCAGTGGCGGCAGCTCAGCGCACCGCTGGCGTTCGACTTTACGCTGGCGGATGGCGAGCAACTCAGCGCCTGGCTGAACGGCTGCGACGACGAAGAACGGCGCGGGCAACAGGCGCTGCAGCAGCATGAACAGGCGGCGCAGGCGGTACAGCAGGCGAAAGACGCGCTCATCGCTCTGCAAACGCAGCAGCAGCAGACGCAGCAACAGCTGGCGTTGCTCGAAGAACGCTTTACGCTGCTGCAGAAAGCCCACGCCGACAGCCTGCAACAGCAGCAAGAGCTGCAACAACGCTGGCAAGAAGGCGAGAAAACCCTCGCTGAACGACGTGCGCAGCGGCTGGCGCTGTTCGGCGAACAGCAGGTGGCCCTGGTGCGCGAACAGCTGCGCGCCAAACAAATCGCCTGCGAACAGGCCAGCGTTCAGGCCGCCGAGCAGTGGCAAAAGGCGCAGGAACTGCGCGAACGCCTGGCCGGCCAGCAGGCCGGGCTGCAACAACAGCTCACCCAGATGCAGGAGCGGCTGCAGCAGGCGCAGCAGCAGTGGCAGCAGGCGCTGGCCGACAGCGAGTTCGCCGATGAAACCGCCTTCGCCGCCGCGCTGCTGGACGACGCCCTGCGTCGCGAATTGCAGCAGCGCAAAGAGCGGTTGCAACAGCGACAGGTGGAGGCCGCCGCCCTGCTGACACAGGCGACGCAAACGCTGGAGCAGCATCGGCAGTGCCGCCCTGAAGGGCTGGATGAAGCCAATGCGGATATCGATGCGCTCACCCAATCGCTGGCCGAGCTGGCACAGCAGTTGAAAACGTTGCAGCTGCGTCAGGGCGAACTGCGCAATCAGCTGGAAAGCGATGCCGCTCGTCGCCTCAATCAGCAGGCGCTGTTCGAGCAAATCGCCCGCAGCCAGCAAGACTACGACGACTGGAGCTACCTCAACCAGCTGATCGGCTCGAAAGAAGGCGACAAGTTCCGCCGCTTCGCTCAGGGGCTGACGCTCGATCATCTGGTCTATCTGGCCAACCGGCAGCTCGGCCGGCTGCACGGGCGCTACCTGCTGCAGCGCAAGACCAGCGATGCGCTGGAGCTGCAGGTGGTGGACACCTGGCAGGCGGACGCGCTGCGCGATACCCGCACCCTGTCCGGCGGCGAGAGCTTCCTGGTCAGCCTGGCGTTGGCGCTGGCGTTGTCCGATCTGGTCAGCCATAAAACCAGCATCGACTCGCTGTTCCTCGATGAAGGCTTCGGCACGCTGGACGCCGAAACCCTCGACACCGCGCTGGATGCGCTGGACAGCCTGAACGCCTCCGGCAAAACCATCGGCGTGATCAGCCACATCGAGGCGATGAAAGAACGCATTCCGGTGCAGATCAAGGTGAAAAAGGTCAACGGGCTCGGCGTCAGCCGGCTGGAAGCGCACTTCAGGCTGGAATGATCCTGCGGCTCGCGGCGCAGAAGTGTGACCGCGGCGGCACTCCGCGGTGAAAAGCGTTGAGCCGCGGCGGGCACGGGTTATTATGCCAGCATAACAGGATTGTTACTGTATCCCCTCCGCCGCTCAGGCCGCAGGGCAGAAAGAAAAAATACAGGCAAAACCTGACGCCCGGGATCGCTTCCGGGCGTCAGGTTTTTTCGTTTTCAGGATGCTGAAACACCGGGAAAAACCATGAAAATCGCTAAAATACTCAATAATAACGTGGTGATTACGCTGGACGACCGTCAGGCAGAGACGGTGGTGATGGGAAAAGGAATCGGCTTTAAAAAGAAGCCCGGCGATACGCTGGACGAAAGCCTGATCGAAAAGGTCTTCACCCATAACGGCGGAGAAATCGCCGAGCGCTATAAAGAGCTGCTCGCCGAGATCCCATTGGCCTGCGTCACCACCGCCGACAGAATCATCACCCTCGCCCGCGAACGCCTGCCGGGCAAGCTGCATAACATCGTCTACATCACGCTGACCGATCACATCCACTTCGCCCTGCAGCGCCATGCGCAAGGGCTGGATATCAAAAATGCGCTGCTGTGGGAGATTAAAAAACTCTATCCGGCCGAATTCGCCGTCGGGCTGGAGGCGCTGGCCCTGATCGCACAGCGGCTGGATACCGCGTTGCCGGAGGATGAAGCCGGATTTATCGCCCTGCACCTGGTCAACGCCCAGCTTAACGACGAGATGCACAACACGCTGCACATTACCCGCGTGATGCAAGAGATCCTCAACCTGGTCAAGTACCATTTCCGCTTTGATTACAACGAGGAATCCCTGAGCTACCACCGGTTCGTGACCCACTTGAAATTTTTCGCCCAACGGCTGCTGGGGAAAAACTACGTCGACAGCGACGATGATTCGCTGTATCAGGTGGTGAAAGAGAAGTACCGCGAGTCATTCGCCTGCGCCGGTAAGATCAACCGCCACATCGAAAAACACTATCAGCATCAGCTCACCACGGAAGAGATGATGTTTCTGACCATTCATATCGAACGGGTGCGCAGCGAAAGCGAGGAAAAGCCGGCTTAACGGCGGGCGTCCGCCACCCGCACGCCGTACTGCGGAAACACCGCGTCGGCGGAGATCAGCGTCAGCCCCTCGGCCTGCGCCTGGGCGATCAGCATGCGATCAAAAGGATCTTGATGATGGGGCGGCAGCTGCCCGGCCTGTTGGCAGTGAAAGGCGTCCATCGGCAACGACAGAAAATCCTCGGCCTCGATGATCGCAAAGATGTCTTCCGGCAGCGCCAGTTTGCCCAGCGCCTGCTTGATCGAGATCTCCCAAATGCTGGCCGCGCTGACGTACACCGCATTGCCCGGATCGGCGATCTGCCTTTTGGCGTTCACGCCCAGGCAGGCGTCGTCGATCAGCCACCACAGCAGCGCGTGGGTATCCAGCAACAGGCGCTTCATTCATCGCCCTCAAACAACGCCGCAATGGCCGCATCCCCGGCGTTGAAATCCGCCGGCACGGTGAACCTGCCCTTGGCGGCGCCAGGGCGGCGCGCTTCCCCCTTGATGGCGACCAGCTGTACGTACGGCTTCCCTGCTTTTGCAATAATCACGGTTTCTCCCTCCGCGGCTCTGTCCGCCAACTGGCTCAGATTGGATTTGGCTTCGTGCATATTGGCCTGAATCGGCATACGCGTCCTCCTTAGCTAAGTTAGCTAAAGCATAAAGCGCCGTCCAGTTTTTGTACAGTGAAGGGTTTAAAGCGCGAGCAGCCTCGCGCTTTATTGCACGCTTAGCGCTGCTGTTGCGGCCACAGCCAGGCCGCACCGCGCACGCCGCTGGAGTCGCCGTGAACGGCCTTGCGGATCGGCGTTTCACACTCGCCGCCGAACACCCAGCCTTTCACCAGTTGCGGCACCGTGCGATACAGACGATCCACGTTGCTCATGCCGCCGCCGAGCACCACCACATCCGGATCCAGCATGTTGATCACGTGCGCCAGCGATTTCGCCAGCCGCATTTCGTAGCGGCCAATCGCCTGCTCCGCCAACGCATCGCCCCGCTCGCTCAGCGCCATGATCTCATGCCCTTGCAGCGCATTGCCGCTCAGGCGCACATAGTCGGTGGCGAAACCGGTGCCGGAAACAAAGGTTTCGATGCAACCCGGCTTGCCGCAGTAACACGGCACTTCGCGGGCGTAACGCAGCTCATCGTCATCCTGCCACGGCAGCGGATTGTGCCCCCATTCACCGGCGATGCCGTTGCCGCCGGCATGCGCCTGGCCGTTCAGCGCCACGCCGGCGCCGCAGCCGGTGCCGATGATGACCGCAAACACGGTTTTCGCGCCGGCGCCGGCGCCGTCGGTGGCTTCCGACACCGCCAGACAGTTGGCATCGTTGGCGATGCGCACCTCTCGCGTCAGCAGCGCAGACAGATCCTCGTCCAGCGGTTGGCCGTTGAGCCACACCGAGTTGGCGTTTTTCACCCGCCCGGTAAACGGCGACAGCGTGCCGGGAATGCCGATCCCGACCGATCCCCGTTCGCCGGTATGATCCTCGGCCAGTTTCACCAGCCCGGCGATCGCCGCCAGAGTTTGCCGGTAGTCATGGCGCGGCGTGGCGATACGATGGCGAAACCGCTCCCGCCCGTCGTCCGCCAACGCAATCACTTCAATTTTCGTTCCACCCAAATCGATGCCAATGCGCACGTATTTTTCTCCTCGATGCCGCGCAGCGTTGCCACAGCCTAATGTAAGCGCGCGAATGAATCACCTGTTTCCCACCCTCCGTCCCGTCCTTTCTCGCTGCGTAAAGCGACGCAATTCAGAGAGAATGGGGCGATTTTTCAGCGTCAATTCGTTATCATGCCGCCCTGCTTTTGACGAATCAGCGTGCCGAACGCACGCCCAGCCTGGGATAACATTATGCTGTGGTTTAAGAATTTGATGGTTTACCGTTTGAGCCGCGAAGTGGCGCTAAACGCGGATGAAATGGAAAAACAACTCAGCGCGTTCGCCTTCACGCCGTGCGGCAGCCAGGACATGGCGAAGACCGGCTGGGTCTCCCCGATGGGTTCGCACAGCGATGCATTGACGCACGCGGTCAACGGCCAAATCGTCATCTGCGCGCGCAAGGAAGAGAAAATCCTGCCGTCGCCGGTCATCAAGCAAGAGCTGCAGGCCAAGATTGAGCGCCTGGAGGCGGAACAACACCGCAAACTGAAGAAAACCGAGAAGGACGCGCTGAAGGATGAAGTGCTGCACAGCCTGCTGCCGCGCGCATTCAGCCGCTTCAACCAGACTTTCATGTGGATCGACACCGTCAACGATCTGATCATGGTCGATGCCGCCAGCGCCAAACGCGCCGAAGATACGCTGGCGCTGCTGCGCAAAAGCCTCGGTTCGCTGCCGGTGGTGCCGCTGACGATGGAAAGCCCGATCGAACTGACGCTGACCGAATGGGTGCGTTCCGGCGAGATGCCGGCTGGCTTCGCCATTCAGGATGAAGCGGAATTGAAAGCGATTCTGGAAGAAGGCGGCGTGATCCGCTGCAAAAAACAGAATCTGATCAGCGACGAAATCGCGGTGCACATCGAAGCCGGCAAACTGGTGACCAAGCTGGCGGTGGATTGGCAGGAGCGCATTCAGCTGATGCTGTCGGACGACGGTTCATTAAAACGTCTGAAGTTTGCCGACACGCTGCGCGAGCAGAACGACGACATCGATCGCGACGACTTCGCCCAGCGCTTTGACGCCGACTTTATCCTGATGACCAGCGAGCTGGCGGCGTTGATCAAAAACACCATCGAAGCGCTCGGCGGCGAAGCCCAGCGTTAATCCCGCCTCAGAAACGACCAGGGCCCAGCGTTCGCTGAGCCCTGCGTTCCCCTAACGAGCAACCTTTATTTGCTCAGGTAGCGGCACAGATAGGCGGTTGCGTCGGCCACCTGCAGGTTGAACTCGCTGTGCCCCGGCACGAAGAATTTCTCGCCCGGCGTAAACACCTGCCAGTCCGGCGCGCCCGGCAGCAGCACTTTCAGCGCCCCGGTGATCACCGTCATTTCTTCCGGCTGCGCGGTGGAGAAGGTGTATTCGCCCTCTTCCATCACACCCACGCTGGTAAGACCGATGCTGCTACTGTCAAAACCGATAGACTTCACTTTTCCGGCAAAATACTCATTCACTTTCAGCATAGACTGGCACCCGCGTCATCATCTTGTATGGAAAATCCATATTGGGGGATTGCGGTTGATCTGTCACTGGTTTTTCACGCGAAATGCGATCGCGGCGCAGAGCAAACTGCTGCCGGGACGCTTACCGGCAAATGGGCGGACAGCATAATAGAGTCGGTGCGCAGCGTCTGGCGGGACAAGCGGTGCGATCCGCGCGGGAAAGAGAGCAAGGGCGTCGATTTCCAAACCATAAACAGGAAACCGGCCTGACGCCGGTTTCCGCTGGGCTGCAGGTCAATGCTCTAACGCCTCGTCCTCATAGCGGTGCTTGGCGTCGAGCGCTTCCTGCTCGGTTTCATGTTCACTGAGCAACGTATTCGGCTCAATGTCGTCGGTGCGCACCTCAAAACGGCGCAGATGCAGGTTCGGGTCGCCTCGAAAAACCTCTACGACGCGGGCGCTCCGTGGATAAGCAGGTTGATCATTTTCGCGCATGCCGTTCTCCCGTGTGTTTCACACAGTAGCAAGTATAGCAGCCGCCCTCATTCCGGCACGCGCGAGCCGAGATCGCGATCGCCGGGGGCGCCCGTCAACAGCTCGGTCAGTTCATCGCAGGCGCAAATGCGGCCTTCACGCACGGTGAAGTGCGCCAGCACCCGCACGCGGCTGCAGGTGCCGTCACGCTTTTCCACCTCGACCAGATGGTGGGTCAGCACCGACTCATCCTGCGCCGCCGCCGCGAGCACCTTCAGCGTCATGCGGCGGGTTTGCCGTTTCAGCAGCGCCATATGTTGCTCAAACTGCTCGAAGTTCAGCACCTTGCCATCCACCTGCTGGCGGTAGCCTGCGCTGAAACGGGCGGCGAGCTGCGTCGGCCGATGCTCCGGGCTGGCGACCACCTGCTGCAGCGTATCGAGCACCAGGTTCAGCGGGGTAAGTTGAGTCATCACGTTTCTCCGAAATGGGGGGAATGGCGATCCTATCCCGGCCAGGCGATGGCATAATAACCGCATCAAGACTTTCAATAACGTTAAACGGCCAATATGACGCAGATCCGCAGCCAACGCCTTCAGCATGAAAGAAAGCACCTGACGCCCTGGCACCGGCACGACGGCGCCCAGATCTATCTCTTGACGCGCGGCATGCTGGCGCTGGAACTGCCTGGCCGGCAATGGGCGATCACCGGCGGTGCGCTGGGCTGGCTGCCGCCGGGGTGCCCCCATCAGGCGCTGGCCTGTGGCGATGTGGCGGGCTGGAGTCTGTATCTGCCGGTGGAAAGCGCGCCGGAGATGCCGCCGCAGCCGCAGCTGTTCACCGCCTCAGCGCTGTTGCAGGCTCTGGTGGAACGCATCGCGCAGTTCTCCGCCGGCCCGATGAGCGCGCCGCAACGACGGCTGCTGCAGGTGCTGCTGGATGAAATGCACACGGCAAGCCGCGCGCCGTTGCAATTGCCGCTGCCGCAGGACGCCCGGTTGCTGAACATCGCCCGGGCGCTGCTGAACGATCCCGCCAGCCAGCACAGCCAGCGCGACTGGGCCGCCTGGGCCGGGCTCAGCCCACGCACCCTGAGCCGCCGCTTTCTGCAGGAAACCGGCATCAGCTTCGCGCTGTGGCGCCAACAGGCGCGGGTATTGCGTTCACTGGAGGGATTATCACGCGGCGAAGCGGTCAACGAGGTGGCCGACGCCTGCGGCTACGACAACGTCAGCGCCTACATCGCCGCCTTTCGCCGCCGCTTCGGCGTCACGCCCGGCGCGTACTTTGCTGCCGCTCGGCAAAGGGAATAGGAAAACGGGCGCCCAGCGCCCGAAGAGAAGAAAAGGTTATTTCACCGTCTCGCGCGGCAGCACCGCGAGGATTTGTTCCACCACCCGCTGAGGATCGGCGGCGCCGTCCATCACGTAATGCGCGGCATCCTGATACAGCGCTTCACGCGCGGCCAGCACCTCGAGCATCTCTTCGGCGATCGGCCTGCCGGTGAGCGTCGGGCGCTGCGCATCTTCCGGGTACTCTTCCAACCGCTGCGCCAACACGCTGGCCGGCGCGCGCAGGTAGATAACGGTGCCATGCTGGCGCATAAACTGGCGGTTTTCCTCCGCCAGGATCGCCCCGCCGCCGGTGGCAACTATAGTTGACGGCTTAGTCACGGTTTGCAACGCGATGGTCTCGCGGCGACGAAACCCCAGCCAGCCCTCGCGCTCGACCATTTCCGCCACGCTCATCTGCGCCGCCTGCTGCATAAACAGATCGGTATCGACGAACTGATAGCCCAACGCCAGCGCCAATGCGCTGCCTACCGTGGTCTTGCCGGCTCCGCGAGCGCCTATCATGAACAGGGTTTGTGTCATTACGGGTTGTCCCTTATGCGGTGACTTGAGTGCATTGCATACCAAAATACCGAGCGGGTGCGATGGCGTGGTGGCAGCATCATACCCTGCCCGCTCTGTATTTCAATATTTACGATAGTGTAAATTCCATGGCACAGCGACTGCCAGCGGTAAAGCCGTGCGCCAGATCCTCATCCAGATGCCGCCGCAAGGCGGCCGTGAGCCGCGCGTCGTCGAGCGGCCGGAACCCCAGCCGCCGGTAATAAGGCGCATTCCACGGCACGTCAATGAAGGTGGTGAGCGTCAGGCGAGCGGCGCCCTGGCGTTTGGCTTCTTCCGCCACCGCCCCGATCAGGCGGCGGCCGACGCCCTGCCGTTGCCAGTCACCGGCGACCGACAATTCGGCGATATGCCAGTCTTCCCCCTGAGCCTGCACGGCGATAAAACCGGCGCACTCGCCGTTGTCGCTTTCGGCCAGCCATTCACGGCGCTCGGCGATAAACGCGGCGTGCTGTTGCGGGCTCATCACCTCGCCTTCGGCGATAAAGCGCCACGCCGGCTGCTGGCGAAACAGCTGCGCCGCCGAGCGTTCAACCGCCATCAGATGCGCGATATCCCGCTGCTGCGCCAAACGAATTTGCAGGCTCATGGGTTCTCCTTAACGTTGGGGCGGTTATTTAAGCAAATTTCACCGCCCGCGGCTCAGAAATCGATACTGCCGCGCAGCACTACCTCACGCGGTTCCCCCACCGCCACGCGCAAATTGCCGCCGCTGGACGGGTAATAGGTTTTATCGAACAGGTTCTTCACGTTCAGCTGCCATTTCACCCGATAGCCGTTGATCGGCATAGTGTAAGCGGCGAACGCATCGGCAACGGTGTAATTATCCATATTGAAGCTGTTGGCGGCATCGCCCGGGCGGCGGCCCACGTAGCGCGCGCCGGCGCCGATACGCACCTCATCGCCGCTGTACAGGCCCAGGCTGCCCAGGTTCTGGGTCAGGAACAGCGAGGCGGTATGGCGCGCCACGTTGGTCATCTCTTTGCCCTTGTTGTCCGGATCGTCCACCACGCGCGCGTCGGTATACGCATAGGAACCGATCAGGCTCAGCGAGTCGGTGAGATTACCGGCCACGTCCAGCTCCACGCCCTGCGAACGCACGCGCCCGGCGGTGCGCGTCACGGTTTCGCCCTCCACCAGCTCACTGACCATCACGTTGCGCTTGGTGATGTCGAACAGCGCCAACGTGCCGGTAACACCGTTCGGCAGCGCCAGCTTGCCGCCGACTTCCCACGACTTGCCCTGCTCCGGCGGCAGCGAATCAATCTGGGTGGCGATGGAAGAGTTCGGCTTGAACGACTCGGTATAGCTGCTGTACAGCGACACGTAAGGCGTCAGCTTGTACACCACCCCGGCGCGCGGCACCAGCTTGCCGTCCGAGCTGTCGGTGTTGGTCTGGAACGGCCGCCCCTTGCCGGCATAGACGTCGAAAGCGTCGTAGCGCAGCCCGCCCATCACCAGCCATTTATCGGTCAGTTGGATGGAATCCTGCATAAACCAGCCGTAGCTGGTGAGATTTTCCCGCTGATCGCTGTCTTTGGCGCTGACCGCGGTCGACGGCGGCATCAGGCCATATACCGGATGATAGATATTGAAATCGCTGTTCTTTTTGCCGCGGATCATGTCGCCGCGGTAGGTGCGGTTATCTTCAAAATCGAAGCCGAACAGCATCTGGTGGTTGATGCGCCCCCAGTCCACGTCGCCATTGAGCGTCAACTGCACCGCGTTGGCGTGGCTGACGGCATGGGCGGTCGAGTCGGCCTGGCGAGTCAACACGCCGGTCACCGGATTCAGCGCCGTGGCGCGCGCCTGGTTGTCGCTGTAGCTGTTGCGGCTGTAGGCGTAGGTCAGCGAGCTTTTCCAGCGTTCGTTGAGCGTTTGATCGATCTGCAGAGTGATGCTGTCCTGATCGCCGCGGGTGGCGTTATAGGCTTCGTCGAAACGGCGATCGCGCGGCGTATTCACCGGTTTGCCGGTGCGCGAATCGATAATGGTGCCGCGATCGAACGGCACCAGATATTCCATATGCTCGTAGGCCAGCCGCACGGTGGTGTTCTCGCCGTACCACATCAACGAGGGCGCGATCACCGTCTGGCGGTTGCGGCCGAAATTGCGCCAGTAGTCGGTTTCATCGTGATCGACGATCATGCGATAGGCGAAGCCCGACGTGCCGAGCGGCCCGGTGACGTCGAGCTGGCCGCCGCCGCCGTTGAAGCTGCTGCCCCAGCCTTCCACATGAGTGCGCTGCTGCAGCTGGGGTTTTTTGGTGATCATGTTGATCATGCCGCCCGGTTCCCCCATGCCGTACAGCATCGAAGCCGGCCCCTTGAGCACCTCTACCCGCTCGGTGGTCGGCGTAAAGTTGCGCGCCTGCACCGAGCGCACGCCGTCGCGCAGAATGGAGCCGTCGCGGTTGTCGCCGAAACCGCGTTTCATTACCGCGTCCTGGGTGCCGCCCAGTGTGTTGGCCTGGGTAATGCCGCTGACGTTGTACAGCGCTTCATCCAGGCTGCTGACCGCCTGATCGGCAATCACCTGCTGCGGCACCACGTCGATCGCCTGCGGCACGTTCAGCAGGTTGGTTTCGCTGCGGGTGCCGGTGACGCTGGTCAACGGCTGATAGCTCTGCACGCCGTCGGCGTCTTTGCGGCCGATCACCACCAGGTTTTCTTCCTGCGACGCGGTTTTTTCCGCCGCCCACGTCGGCGATGTCGCGCAGGCCGCCAACGGCAATGCGCACCACCAACCGCGTTTGTTGTTATTCATTATCTAACTGACTCCAATAGGTCCCTGAAAAAGGTAACGGCAAAAACTGCTGATAAAGCTGTTGGAAGGTCTGCTGCGGGTTGATGTCGGCGAACAGATCCGGGTAAAACGCTTTGGCGAACACCTCGACCAGCACCACGTGGTACGGGCTGAGGTAAAAGTTGTGCCAGACGCTCCAGGCGCGGTGGTTTTTCACCGCCTGCAGGTTGGTCAGCATCGGCTGTTTGGCGATCAGCCGGCGGAAGCTGTCAGCGGCCTCTTGGCGGCTGACCTGCGGCCCGAGGCGCAGATCGGACAGCCGTTTGCCCTGCGGCCCGGCCATGCCGGTGGCGAGGTACACGTCGGGATTGGCGCTCAGAATGGTTTCCGGGTTCAGCTCGCCATACACCCCTTTGACGCTGGCGTTGGCGATGTTGTCACCGCCGGCGAAGGTCAGCAGATCGCCAAGGTTGCCGTGCGCGGCGGTGGTGCAACAGGTGTCGCGCCGCCCCAGATGCAGGTGCAGCATCACTTTGGGCTTCGGCCCCTGATAGCCCGCCAGATGTTGCTGAATCACCGCCATATGCTGCTGATAAAACTGGATGAACTGCTCGGCGCGCTGCCGGCGATTGAGCACGTCGCCCAGCAGCCGCACGCTCGGCACGGTGTTGTTCAGCAGATCGATGCGCAGATCGACGTAGATCACCGCCACGCCGGCCTTGTTCAACGCAGAAACCAACCGATCGTTGTCGCCGTCTTCACGCGCATAGCGCGCCAGGATCACCAGATCCGGTTTCAGCTGCAGCAGGCTTTCGACATTGACCTGGCGAAAGTTATTGCCGCTGATGACGGGGATCTGGGCTATCTGCGGAAACTGCTGCGTATAAAGCTGCCAGCTTTGCGCATCGAAACGCGCCAGATCCGCCGGCCAGCCGACGATGCGCTGCGCCGGGTTGCCCGGCTCCAGCAGCGCCAGCGTATACAACATGCGGCTCTCCCCCACCACGATGCGCTGCGGATTGTCCGGCACCACGACCTGACGGCCGGTGATATCGGTCACCGTCTTCGCCTGGGCGGAGAACACGCCGAACCACAGAGAAAGCAGCAGTAAAATGAGGAAATTGCGCATGATTGAGCCGAAAGGAGGAAATAGTGTGCGCATGATAATCACTCTCATTAGCGCTTGCAATCCCGCGTCGCCATTGCCAAAAGAAATCCGGGAAACGGCGCCGGGCGCGCGGCAAACACGGCGAAACCGCTAAAATAACGGCTTTAAAAAGTTAAAAAAATGGCGGGGAAATCGGTTAAATAGAACGAGGAAACAGCTAAAAACCGGGAGACCTCCATGACTCAACGCATCATTCCGCTGTCGGATTGCCCGCAGTTTGCCGATGTGTGCGCCGCCTGGGCATTCGGCCAGTGGGGTTCACAGCGCGGCGGCTCGCTGGAGCGCACCCAGCTGCGTTTCGCCCAATGCAGCCGACCGGGCGACGACCACCTGACGCTGATGATGATCGACGGCGATCGTCCGGTGGGCATGGCCAGCCTGTGGCCCAGCGACGACCATCAGCGCCAGGATCTCACCCCGTGGCTGGCCGGCGTCTTCGTGCATCCCGATCACCGCCGCAAGGGCATCGCCCACCGTCTTGAAATGGCCATCGTCGAGGCGGCGCGGCAGCGCCATCACTCGGTTCTGCATCTCATCACCGACAAATCGGAAGCGCTGTACGCCGGCTGGGGTTGGCAACCTCTGGAGCGCCGGCGGCAGCATGACGAAGAGGTGGTGGTGATGGAGAAAAAACTGTAGCTAACGCGGCGTACAGACATACACCAGCGCCGGCGGGAAGTTGCGCACTACCCGCAGGCGCTTCCAGTGAAAATAGCGCGACAGCAATTTTTCCGACAGGTGGCTGTATTGGAACAGCACCAGCGTGCCGTTGCGCGCCAGCAGCCGCTGCCGGGCCTGCTGAAGAATGCGCACGCTGATCCTGACCGGGATCGACAGCAGCGGCAGGCAGGAAAACACCACGTCGTAATCCGTGGCCATCCGGGTCGCCGAATGGCCCATCACCTGCAGCCGCCGATCGTCAATCCCGCGCAGCCGATGCACGAAATGGGGTTGGATCTCGAAGGCCTCCAGCGCCGCATCGGCGCGCATCCGCCCCAGAATGCGTTTGGTCAGCACGCCGTCCGCCGCGCCCAGTTCCGCGATCGACAGCGCCCGGGTCCATTCAACCTGATTCAGCATCGCCTGACACAGCCACGGGGAAGAAGGCGCCAGCGTACCGACGGTGCGCGGTGAAGCCATAAATTGCTGCAGGTAAGCGAAGTGATTCATCAGTTGCAGTCGGGTCGCATTTAACATTGAGGCCTCCTTGGGTTAAGCCCTCAATGTGAGCCGAATTTCTTAAGTAATCATTAACATGATTCCGAAAGCGGCGGACACAGTTGTAATAAAATGCAACCTTATCAGCGGCGCGCAAAGAAAAACGGTCGAAATAATGATCTGAGAATAAGCGGTTTATGCGCCGACCGTTCAGATAATTATTGCGACCGTTTATTTTTTTGGCCGCGTTGCCGCGGCCAGAGGGTAAAAAGCTAACGCTTAGCGATAAATTTCCGCATTGCCGCGCCAGTTGCTGGAGTCCCCGGGGGTGTCCAGACCGATAATGCGATAATGACTGGCGCCGTCCGCCGCGGCTTTTTCTTTCAGGGCGGTGATGGCGTCATGCGGTGAGCCGCTAACGCCGGAAACCGACACGACGCCGAGGCTTTGCAGATTGGCAGCCTGCTCGCTGTTGACCTGTTTTACCGACGACAGCGGCGCGGCGAAAGTGGAAAATGAAGCGGCGGCGATCAATACGGCTGCGATGCTTGGGATAAGTTTCATGATTGACTCCAGGTGTTCTTGTTTATTAGCTCGTTGTCAGTGATGTTAATTATCCGCTAGCCAATGAAAACGGACGTCATGCAACGTAAAGAACATCAATCATTGTGAGGAGAATAAGGAGGAAGTGAGAGCGGGTGTGTATTTTCAGGCGAGAATGACTTTATAGGCTTCACCTTACCCCTATTTGATGAACAATTAAAGACGGCGCGTGATAAAGAATGCGCGCCGCGTCTATTTAAGATTTTTTACCCGCCGGAGCGCGCTGAGCTACGCTGAATTTTGTGGCTTACCCTTTTAAGGAAGAACGCTTATGTCGCAAAACCTGCTGCGCGTGCGTGACGGTCAGGGCGCGTCGGTCTCATTTTCCGAGCTGCTGTTCGATCTGATCTACGTTTTCGCCGTGACCCAACTTTCCCACTATCTGTTGCATCACCTGACGCTGACCGGCGCGCTGGAAACCCTGCTGCTGTGGTTCGCCGTCTGGCTGGCCTGGCAATACACCGCCTGGGTCACCAACTGGTTCAATCCGGATACCCGCCAGATCCGCCTGTTGCTGTTCGCGATCATGCTGCTGGGGCTGTTCGCCGCCGCCGCGTTGCCGCAGGCGTTTGGCGAACGCGGTCTGATCTTCGCCCTGTTCTACGTCGCCATTCAGGTCGGGCGCTCCGCCACGGTATTGCGCCTGCTGGCGCCCGATCATCCGTTAAAACAAAACTTTCGCCGCATTCTCGGCTGGCTGTGCATCTCCGCCGTCTTCTGGATCGCCGGCGGGCTGGCGGAAGGCCATGTTCGCCTGGCGCTGTGGGCGATCGCCGTCTTGTGCGAGTACGTCTCGCCGATGTTCGGTTTTCACCTGCCGGTGCTGGGGCGCTCGGACAGCAGCAGCGAATGGACCATCGAAGGCCACCATCTGGCGGAGCGCTGCCAGCTGTTCGTGATCGTGGCGCTGGGGGAAACCATTCTGATCACCGGCGCCACCCTGAGCGAAATGGAAAGCTGGAGCCTGCCGGTGCTCATCGCTTCGCTGGTGGCCTTTCTCGGCAGCCTGGCGATGTGGTGGGTTTACTTCGCCACCAGCAGCAAAGCCGGCAGCCACGCCATCAGCCAGGCGGAAAATCCCGGCCAGCTGGGCGCTTATTTCCATTATGTGCACGTCGCGCTGGTGGGGGCGATCATCGTCTGCGCCGTGGCCAACGAGCTGGTGATCGCCCATCCCGACGGCCGCATCCAACACGCCACGGCGGCGGTGCTGCTGCTCGGCCCGGCGATTTACCTGTTCGCCAACGCGCTGTACAAACGGCTGGTGTATCGCCGCTTCCCGCTGTCGCATCTGGTCGGGCTGCTGGCGCTGGCGGCATTGGCCCCGATCGCCTATTTAACCGACCTGCTGATGGTCAATGGCCTGACGACGCTGTTCATGGTGGTGGTGGCGGCGTGGGAGAGCATCTCGCGCGGCAAAGCGCCGCAGCGGCACGCGCAAGCCTGAAGCAAACGGGGACGTCACCGCCCCCGCTGTGAGATTGATGACAAACCTCATGCCATTACCGGGTTTGCAGAGAGCAGCGGATAAAAAAACAAGGAAAATCAATTTATTGATTTTCGGCTGATGGCCACAAAGGAGGAAAAACCACGTTTTTTCCTCCTTTGTCAACGGTCTGACGGGGGCGCAATCGCCCCCGATGTCGGTCACTTCAAGGATTGCGGCAAGGTGAGCACCCAGAGCTCACTCAGCGATTCCGGCTGCTCCAGAGGGCGCAATTCGATGCGGGCGTCGGTTTTGTCACCGTCGAGGCTCAACCGCCCTCCTTTCTCCAACTGATAGTCGCCGATTTTCTTGCTCTTTGGTGACGCATCCACCAGCGTGGCCTGCAAGCCGAAATCGTTGTCATTGATCACCGCCAGCGTGCGATCGTCGATCAGCGCCAACCCTTCCGCTTTCTCCTGGCGCCAGCCCAACTGACGCAGATCCGCCACTTCCCGTTTCTGCGCCAGCTTCACGCCGCGTTTGGCGAGATCTTTCGCATCGTCGAACTCCAGCGCTTTACCCTGGCCGTCAAACGCGCTCAGATCGCTGGCCTGCGCGAGATCCACCAGATAGATCTTGTTGATCATTGACTTATCTTTACCGGTTCCCTGTTCAATCAACAGGATGCGCTGGTTGTCCAACGCCACGACATCGCCAATTTTGGCGTCTTTGGCTTTTTTATAGCTGTCGATATCGATGGGATAGCCGTACATGGCGGTTTTGCCACTGCGCGGATCGAAGCTCACCAGCCGGGTAAACTGCGCCTTGTTTTTGCTTTTGCCATCGACATCCAGCGTGCTCTGCACCGCCGCCAGAATTCGCCCGTCCGGCATCCGGGTCAATCCTTCAAAACCGCGGTTGGGCTGACGCCATTTCAGGATGTTCGGCAAACCGCCCGCCACCGCCTGTTCGCCGGCCTGCGGCGTTGGGCCATATTTGGCGAGGATTTTACCTTTGCCGTCGATATGGATCAGAAACGGGCCGTACTCATCGCACAGCCAATAGCCGCCGTTGCCGTCACCGGTCACCCCTTCGGTATCCAACCCGCGGCGATCGCCGGACAGCGGCTGCAACGCGTCGTTCAACGCCACTTCGTTTGTAGAACCAATCAGCTCGCCCGGCAACGGCAGCCCGCCGATCGGCCCTTTTTCGTCGTGCAAGGGCCGCGCATTCTCGGCTACGGCCTTGCCGCCGCCGATACGAATGTCCATCAACAGAGGCGTGAATTGCGGATTGGCGAAAATCTTGGCCTCTTGCTTGCCTACCGCAGGAGCATCGGCATTCGGGCCGCGATCGGTCAGCGTCGTCAGCACCAAATCGTCGCCCTGCTTCTTGTTGAACATCAATCCGGAGCCGATCCCTACCGGCAATCCCTGCGGGAAATGCTCGGCGAACGCCCCCTGATAGGCGACGCGTTCCCCGCCGGGGAAACCGACCACATAACGCGCCACCTCAATGTCGGCAGCGTGAGCCAATACCGGAAACAGTGAAGCCAACAGCAGGGAGAGCGATTTTATTTTCATATTTTTTACCCGAGGTTAAATGAAGCGTTGTCAGGCAGAAGACGATATTAATTTAGCATGACACTTAGATGACAATAGGCAATTCGTCAAATGCACATCAGGCAATAAGGTTGGCTGGCAAATAGAAATTAGCAATTAACCTGAGCGTATTGAATGGAGAAAACCGCTGGAAAAAACCGCCCGGAAATAGCCCGTCGTTTTGCTTAGGGTAAATTCTTATAACAAAGATAAAAAAATCGGCAAACGCGCGTCAACATGGCGAAAAACGGTGTTTTTCTCATAGACAAAATAAAATGTCAGGGATTTAATACCGCCGTTATTCAAGGTGCATTAAGAAAATTCTATAGAATATCTGCATGAACTTAAAAAGCTGTTCTATAGTTTTTAGTGCTAACGCCCGTTAGTCTATTCCGCAGGATGGAATCTATGTCAAAGCGACTTTTTGCTGAATTTTTTGGCACATTTTGGTTGGTGTTTGGTGGTTGTGGTAGCGCAGTATTAGCCGCGGCATTCCCACAGCTGGGTATTGGTTTCCTCGGCGTCGCGCTCGCTTTCGGCCTGACCGTGGTGACGATGGCCTATGCCGTCGGCCATATTTCCGGCGGGCACTTTAACCCGGCAATCACCGTTGGCTTATTCGCCGGCGGCCGTTTCGCGGCGAAAGACGTGATTCCTTACGTTATCGCACAGGTGATCGGCGGTATCGCCGCAGCGGCGGTGCTGTATTTGATCGCCAGCGGCAAAGCCGGTTTCGACGCCACGGCAGGCGGTTTCGCCTCCAACGGTTACGGCGAACACTCTCCGGGCGGTTATTCTCTGCAATCAGCCATCGTGATTGAGCTGGTGCTGACCGCCTTCTTCCTGATCGTTATTCATGGCGTGACCGACAAACGCGCGCCGGCAGGCTTTGCCCCGTTGGCGATCGGCCTGACGCTGACCCTGATCCACCTGATCAGCATCCCGGTGACCAACACCTCCGTCAACCCGGCGCGCAGCACCGGTGTAGCGATCTTCCAGGGCACCTGGGCGCTGCAGCAGCTGTGGGTGTTCTGGCTGGTGCCGCTGGTCGGCGGCATTATCGGCGGCCTGATCTACCGCTGCCTGCTGGAAGACAAAAAATAAGCGCATCGCAGCCGATAGCGTTTCACGGGGCAGCCTTCATCGGCTGCCCCGTTGCTTTCAGCCCTTCGTCACGTCAAACATCATGATATCGCTGGTGAAGGAGCCGTCCGGCTGAATGGCGAAATGCGCCGCCACCTCCTGCGATACGCTTTGCTGCAGCGCGCGGATCGCGGTGACGAAATGCGCCGGCGTGCGCATGCGCGCCACCCAACTGCCGAACTCCAGCATCAATCGATCCGACGTCACCTCACGCACCACCAGCCCGGCCTCGGTCAATAACGCCAGCCACTCGCCCGGCGCATAGTTGCGCACGTGTGAGGTGTCACGCAGCACTTCCACGGTTTGCAGGTAGATATCCAGCAGCGGATGCCCCGGCGAGACCACGTCCATAAAAATCGCTCTGCCGCCCGGCTTGAGTACCCGCTTGACCTCACGCAGCGCCTGGCCGACGTCGTGCCAGTGGTGCGCCGAATAGCGGCTGATGACCAGATCGAAGCTGGCGTCCTCAAACGGTAAAGACTCCGCCACGCCCTGCTGCAGCTGAATGTTACTCAAGCCTTTTTCCGCCGCCGCCTGCTCCACCACCGCCAACATTTGCGCCGACAGATCGTAGGCCACCACCTGCGCCACCCTGGCCGCCGCCGTGAAGCTGGCGTGCCCGGCGCCGCAGCCCAGATCGAGCAAGCGCGCTTCGGCGTGCGGCGCCAGTAACCGCGCCAGACGTTGCAAATCCTTGCCCTGCGCATGCACCGCGCTGGTTAAATAGGCATTGGCCTGCTCGCCGAACTGCCGGTCTACCGCATTGTTATGGCTGTTGCTGTTGCTCATGTTTGCTCCTGTTATTATCCGGCTTGCGCCTGTGCCTGAAGGCTTTCGGCTACTATAATTAGGCTACTATACGGGTACAATATGAGCAGTTATCCTGGTATAAATAGGTACCATGCTATGTCATCAGAAGCCTTATCCGGGCCAAAAGCCCTCGGCGCGTTTCTGCGCGCGCACCGCGAACGCATCACGCCGGAAATGATCGGCCTGCCCAGCTCTTCGCGCCGCCGCACCAGCGGCCTGCGCCGCGAAGAGCTGGCGCAAATCAGCGGCATCAGCGCCACCTGGTATACCTGGATCGAACAGGGCCGCGAGGTGTCCATTTCCCCTTTCACGCTGGCGCGCATCGCCAAAGCGCTGCGGCTCGGCCCGGCCGAACGCCACTACCTGTTTACCCTGGCGCGTATCGCCGACCCCGAGCAGGAAGCGCACCGCGAAACCGCCAATGACGCGGTGCTGCAAAGCGTACATCAGATGACGGTGCCCTGCTATCTGCTGGACGTGAGCTGGAACGTCGTCGCCTGGAACCCGCAGGCGGCGGCGCTGTTCAGCGGCTGGCTGGATGTGGCCAACAGCCCCAACCTGCTGCACTTCATGTTCTTCCACCCGTTGGCGAAAACGCTGGTCAGCGATTGGGAAAAGCGCGCGCGCCGCGTGGTGGCCGAATTTCGCGCCGAGACCAGCCATCATCAAAATACCGAAGAGATGCGCGCCTTCGTGCGCAACATGACGCACAACAGCGCGGACTTTAATCACTGGTGGAAGCAACATGACGTCATGGCGCGCGAAGGCGGCGAAAGAGCGTTCGAGCATCCTCAGCAAGGCGCGCTGCGCTATCGCCAACTCACCTTCCATCCGGTGGAGCACGCCGGTCTGAAGCTGGTGATGCTGATCCCGCTGCCGCAATTGGTAACAAATTCATAGGCAGGTTTACCCGCCATTTATTTATTGGTTCATGTAAACGCGCTAGGGTAATTGATACCGATGATAGTGATCATCCAGCACCGTTATTTATCTCCTGAGGTACTCCTATGCAATCCGAAGAACAACGCCTTATCGATGGTCTGTTTGGCCGCCTGAAAGAAGCCGAGACCAAGACGGGCCCACGGGATCTCCAGGCAGAGCAGCAAATCAACCAGCATATTCGCGAGCAGCCTTCCGCCCCTTATTACATGGCGCAGGCGATGATTATTCAGGAAGCGGCGCTCAAGCAGATGGATCAGCGTGTCAAAGAGCTGGAGGCCCAGGTGGCGCAGCTGCAGCAAACCGCCAACGGCCAGCAGAGCAGCGGCGGCTTCCTGGCCGGCCTGTTTGGCGGCGGCAGCCGCAGTACGCCAAGCCCGCGCGAACAGTATCAGGCGCAGCAGCAAAATACGGCGGCCTGGAACAACGCGCAGCAGCAGCCGCAGCAACCGGCCTATGCCCCACCGCAGCAGGCGGCGCCTTCACGCGCCGGCGGCTTCCTGGGAGGCGCCTTGCAAACGGCGGCGGGCGTCGCCGGCGGCGTGGTATTGGCCGACATGCTGACCGGCATGTTCCGCCATTCGCAACCACAGGAAATCGTAAATATTATCGAGGAAACCCCGGCGCCGCTGGACGACAGCGCAATGCGCAATTTCGACGCCTCCAACAACCTGGATACCTTCAACAACGGCGATGGCGGCAGCTTCCTCAACCAGGACAACGGCTTCCAGAACGCCAACTATCAGGACGACACGGACTACGCCGACGACGATTACAGCGACGACGACTCCTTCCTGTAATTCCCTTCGCCCCCTCTCACCCGCAGAGGGGGATTTCCCGTTTCGCCATTCTGGTCTACAGTGAACACTGTTCATTCATCCAGCAGAGAGAAACGATGACAAGCTTTAATCCTTCCACTCCTTTCTTCAGCGAACGCCTGCAGATGCGCCCACCGGTGATGGGGGATCTCGCGCGTTTCTACGCCATCTTCGGCGATCCGCAAACGCAGCGTTTCAATCCCGCCGGCCCACTCACCAGCGAAGCGCAGGCCGCATCGGCGCTGCAAGAGAGAATTTCCGGGTGGCAACAACACGGTTACGGTTCCTGGGCGATCGCTCTGCGCGAACGGCCGGATTGGATTATCGGCTTTGGCGGATTGTCCCGGAAACCGCTCGGGGCGCAGCGCACCGTGAACCTCGGCTATCGCTTCGATACTCGCGTCTGGGGCATGGGATTGGCCACCGAGATGGCGCGGGCGTCGCTGCAATACGGTTTTGCCGGATTGGCGCTGGAGGAGATTTCCGCCATTGTGCGTGCGGAGAATCAGGCTTCGTGGCGAGTGCTGGAAAAGATCGGCATGCAGCGGGTGGATACGCTGGATGACGTGCCCGGCGCGGCGCCGAGCCTGGTGTATACGCTAAAGCGCTGCGACTATCAGGGCTGATCGTCGCTGATTTTGGCCAACGCCATGCGGTAAGATTTGACCTTCTGGCGCTTTTTCAACCAGGTGGCGGTAGAGACGATGAATACCGCGCCCGACATCGCCAATACGCCGGTTGGATGGCCATAAAACACCATCAAGGCAAAGTAGACGGCGGAAACGATCGCCACCCATTTCGCCGTATTGCCCATGTCGTTTTTCTCTTGGGTCAAACGGCGGATGTGCTCTTCTTCACTGATTCCCATACGCGCTCCTTGTTGGCTGAATGACCCATTATATGGAGCTGGAGTGCTGATATTTCAAGCGGTTGGATGGTAAAGAAGCGTAAAGCTCAGGCCGGCGGCTCCCGCCGCCGAGGCAGATAGCGCCCGGGCTGGTCGGCACCCGGCAGGCCGCTGCCGTCGTTGCGGCCAAACAGCCGGTAGCGATTGCCGGCGACCGCATCGTAGATCTTGTCCGCCAGTCGCGGCGGCAGGAAACGCGCCAACGCCAGCGCGCGGTACGGCCATCCCACTTGGCGCAGCGCCCGAAACAACGCCGCCGAACGCAGCCAACAGCGCCCCTGTTCCACATAGACCACGGAATCGAAACGATCGGTCGGCAATCCCAGCGCCTGCAGGATTGCCTGCCCTTCGACGGATTGCACCGTCGCCAACAGAATGCGCCGCTGCCGATCGGCGCGAACAAGGTATCTCACCAGCCCATGACACAGGTTGCATTCGCCGTCGAACAACAACGCGCGATCGCCGGGCTGCAGATAAGGCAGCTGTGATAAAGGGGTCATCCCGCCTCCCGAAAAATGCTCGCCTTAGCCTAACGCGCCTGGTGCGCCCAGGCCAGAGCGGGATGACGGGGCGTGTTAAGGCGCGGGCGGTGCGTCAGGCACCGCCACCACCGCGACGCGCACTTCGTAATGTTTGGCGCTGCCCGCCGGGATCACCGCCGTCAGTTTGTTGATGGTTTCCACCGGATTGTCGCTGGCCGAGGTGGCGCAGAACAGCTCACCGCCGCGGCAGAACCCCGGCTTGGGCGGGTGCCCGCCCGGGAAAGGCGGCATGCGCATCGGTTCATCCGCCACAGGCGGCAACGCTTTGGCCGCAGGCGCCTCGGGGGCAGACATCGCGCTCGCACTGAACAACAGCGCCATGCCCATGCAGGGCAGCGCCAGGATCTTGATTGCTTGTTTCATTGAATTAGCCTCATTTGCCGGGTTCGGGATTACGCTACCCCGTCCCCGGCCCATGAGAAAGCCGCTTTTCGCTACCTTTTCGCCCCGCTGCGCTTTGCTTACACGCGCTTAACGTGATGAGAGGCAAAAGGTTGGGTAAAGGGCCGTCGCGTTACTTGCCGTTCGTCAGCGTGTTGTAGCTGGTCATCAGATTGCGGTAGTCCGGGATATGGTTGGAGAACAGCGTGCCCAGGCCTTCGATGTCGTTGCGCCAGTCGCGGTGCAGCTCGCAGGCGACGCCGAACCAGGTCATCAGCTGCGCGCCGGCGGCCTCCATGCGGCTCCAGGCTGACTGACGCGTCAGCTCATTGAAGGTGCCGGAGGCGTCGGTCACCACAAAGACCTCGAACCCTTCATTGAGCGCCGACAGCGCCGGGAATGCCACGCACACTTCGGTCACTACGCCGGCGATGATCAGCTGCTTGCGGCCGGTGGCTTTCACCGCCTTGACGAAGTCGTCGTTGTCCCAGGCGTTGATCTGGCCAGGGCGAGGAATGAAGGGAGCATCGGGGAATTGGGCTTTCAGTTCGGGCACCAGCGGGCCGTTGGGGCCGTTTTCGAAACTGGTGGTAAGAATGGTCGGCAGGTTGAAGTACTTCGCTAAATCACCCAGCGCCAGCACGTTGTTTTTAAACCGATCGGGATCGATATCACGCACCAGCGAAAGCAGCCCTGCCTGATGATCCACCAGCAATACGGCGGCCTGGTCTTTGTCGAGGCGCTTGTAATTTGCAGTCATGGTTTTACTCCTGTGGGGTTGATGTTGCGGATGAAACGCCCCGCCGCAGGGCGGGGCGTTGAGGTTTAAGTGTAGCGCCTGAGCCGGGGAACACTGTCCGCCCCAGGCGCCAAGGTTCAACCGGCGCTCGCTTCGGCGTTCATGCTGCCGAACTTGCCGCTGTTGAAATCGCGGAACGCCTGCTGGATTTCCGCGTCGCTGTTCATGACGAACGGGCCGTAGCCGACGATAGGCTCATCGATCGGTTCGCCGCTCAGCACCAACAGCGCGACGTCGTTGTTGGCTTCGATGGTGATCGAATCCCCCGCCCGGTCGAAACGCACCATTTGGGTTTCGCGCACCACGTCTTCACCGTTAACCAGGATCGCGCCGTGCAGCATCACCAGCGCCAGCGTATGGCCTTCTTTCACCGTCAGTGTGGTGGTATGGCCGGCATTCAGCTTCATATCCCACACGTTAAGCGGGCTGAAGGTGCGCGCCGGGCCGGCGTGGCCGCCAAAGTCACCGGCGATCACCCGCACCTGCCCTGCGCCGTCCGCCAGAGGAACCACCGGAATATCGGCGTTCAGCAGCGTCTGATAGCCCGGCTCGGCCATTTTGTCCTTGGCCGGCAGGTTGACCCACAGCTGTACCATTTCCATGGTGCCGCCCTTGCGCGAGAAGTCCCGCGAATGGAACTCTTCGTGCAGAATGCCGGAGGCGGCGGTCATCCACTGGACGTCGCCGGGGCCAATCACCCCGCCGCTGCCGGTCGAGTCGCGGTGTTCCACTTCGCCCTGATAGACGATGGTCACCGTTTCAAACCCGCGATGCGGGTGCTGACCCACGCCACGGGTGCCGGAGGCGGAGCGGAATTTGGTTGGCGCTGCGTGATCCAGCAGCAGGAACGGGCTCATTTCCGCCCCCAAATCGTTATAAGAGAACAGCGAATTCACTAGGAAACCGTTACCGACCCAATGTGCTTCCGGGCTGTTGTGAATACCGAGGATTTTTTTCATCTTGAACTCCGGTTTCAGACCTCACGGCCTTAAGTTGATGTCAGAAGTTTAATCCGCCGGGGTTTGCTGCAGTAGTAGGCAAGATGTACACTCAGCGTTCTACTGGTAGAACGATAAGGGATGCGATGCTGACCGATCTGAACGACCTGTTTTTCTTCGCCAGCGTGGTCGATCACCAGGGATTCGCCCCCGCCGGCCGGGCGCTGGGCATTCCCAAATCCAAACTCAGCCGCCGCGTAGCGCTGCTGGAAGAGCGGCTGGGCGTGCGCCTGATCCAGCGCTCGACACGGCGCTTCTCGGTGACCGAGGTCGGCCAAACCTATTACGCGCACTGCAAGGCGATGCTGGTGGAAGCGGAAGCCGCGCAGCAGGCGATCGAACAGACGCGCGCCGAGCCCTGCGGCACGGTGCGCATGTCCTGCCCGGTGGCGATCCTGCACACTCGCGTCGGCAGCATGGTGGCAGCCTTTATGGCCGATTATCCCAAGGTGACGGTGCATCTGGAGGCCACCAACCGCCGGGTGGACGTGGTGGGGGAAGGGTTGGATCTGGCGATCCGCGTGCGGCCGCCGCCGCTGGAGGACAGCGATCTGGTGCTGAAGATCCTGGCGCAGCGCACCTGGTGCGTCGCCGCCAGCCCGGCGCTGGTGCGCACCCTCGGGCCGGCGCAAACGCCGGAAGACCTGCGTAAATACCCGACGCTCGATCTCGGCCCGGCGCGCGCTCAGCACCAATGGCGGCTGACCGGCCCACAGGGTGAACGGGTGGAGTGGGAGCACACGCCGCGGCTGGTCACCGACGACATGCTGATGCTGCGCACCGCCGCCATCGCCGGCGCCGGCATCGTACAACTGCCGGCGATGATGATGCGCGACGACATGCTGCGCGGCGAGCTGGTGCAACTGTTGCCTGGCTGGCAGCCGCAGGGCGGCGTGGTGCACGCGGTCTACCCGTCGCGCCGCGGCCTGCTGCCGGCGGTGCGGCTGCTGCTCGACTATCTGGGTGAGCAGTTCGCCAGCATTGAAGAAGAGTAATCAGGCGGTGATTTCGATCGCGTTGCCGTCCGGATCGCGAATGACGGCCTCGTAGAAGCCGTCGCCGGTCCAGCGCGGCGCGGACAGCAAGATGCCCTCCTGCCGTGCGCGCTGCGCCAACCGATCGACCTGCCGCTCATCCCCCAGCGACAGCGCGATGTGCGCCCAGCCCACCCGCTCCTCCTGCGCCTGCGCCGGCAGCAACGTCGGCACGCGCATGATCTCCAGCGTCGGCCCGGCCGCCAGGCTGACGAAGCGGGAAACGAACCCCGGCCGATTGCGGCTGACGTACTCCTCTCCCGCTTCACCGTTGAAATAGCGCTGCCAGAACGCCAGCTGCGCGTCGATGTCACGGGTCCACAGGGCAACATGGGCTATTTTCATCATCATTCTCCGGTCGATAAATCGCTGTGCCAGATCTGGCCGCCGCCCTGCGCCACCTGCTGCTCAAGCTGCGGGTGCGCGCCGCGCGCCGTCACCAGATGATCCACCCGCCCGGCGGGCAGGAAGGGGTAAGGGGCGTAGGTATTGAGTTTGTCGCGGGTGCACAGCACCGCCACGCTGCCGGCGCGCGTCAGCAACCGCTTTTTGAACGTGGCGTCCTGGTAACTCAACGCGGAGAAGCCGCCGGCCGGGTCGTAGGCGCAAATGCCGGTGAACACCAGATCGAAATGAAATCCGTCGATCTCTTCCGCCGCCTTGGCGTCCACGCAGCCGCCGACCTGCGCATCCAGTTCGCCGCCGATCAGGATGGTGCGGATCCCCGGCCGTTCCAGCATTTTGCCGGCGATGCTCAACGCATTGGTTACCACCGTCAAACGCCGATCGCGCGGCAACAGATCCGCCAAATACAGGTGGGTGCTGCCGGCATCAAGGAAGATCAGCTGTTCTTCGCCGATCACCCCCAGCGCGGTCTGTGCCAGCGCCAGCTTCTCATCACCGCTGAGGGCAATGCGTGCCGCAACGGGGCCTTCGGCCGGCGTCGGCGCCAGCGCACCGCCATAGATGCGTTTGCACAGATTCTGTGCCGCCAGCTGACGCAGGTCGCGGCGGATGGTCGCTTCGGTGGTATTCAGCCGCTGCGCCATCTCCAGAGCCAGCACTCGCCCCTGTTGGCGGAGCGTGTCGAGAATGGCCTGATGGCGCTCATTCGGTAACAGTTTGGACATCATATCAATCCGGTGATGCTAAAGTGATCATGAATGTACACAAACGCACACAATCGAACAAACACTTTTTTGGCAACACTCAAGCGGCGGCGCTCGTCTAGACTGAAAGTGACATCACAGATAAGGGATTATGACGCGATGACCTCCGCCGTGCTTTATACGCTGTTTCCCGCCGCAGCCACCGTCGTCGGCGCAGCGATGGCGCTCTATCGCCGCCCCGGCGACGCCGCGATGCGCGTCATCCATCACTTTACCGCCGGCATCGTGTTCGCCGCCGCCGCCACCGAAATCTTGCCCGATCTCAAACAGCAGTCGCCTTTGGCGGTGTTGCTGGGCGGCGCTGTGGGGGTGCTGTTAATGTTGCTGGTTCGGCGGCTGGGCGAAAAAGCGCAGGGGCCGGTCGGTTTTATCGCCGCGGTCGGCGTCGATATCTTTATCGATGGGCTGGTGCTGGGCATTGCCTTCGCGGCCGGCGCCAAAGCCGGCCTGCTGTTGACGCTGGCGTTAACGCTGGAAGTGCTGTTCCTGGGATTGTCGATCGTCGGCGATTTGCAAGACTTTCTCGGCAGGCGGCTGCGCGTCATGGCGGCGATAGTTGGCCTGGCGCTGCTGTTGCCCATCGGCGGCCTGCTGGGGGCGCCGGTGGCCATGCTGGGCGCATTTTGGCTGACCGCCTTTCTGGCCTTTGGCCTGATCGCCCTGCTCTACCTGGTGACCGAAGAGCTGCTGGTCGAAGCGCATGAAGGCGGAAAGGAAACCCCGTTCGCCGCCGCGATGTTCTTTGCCGGCTTCCTGCTGCTGTTGCTGTTGGAAGAAGGTTTAGGATAAAAAAAACAGGAATTTCATGGCGCATGCCGCCCGGTGGCAACGCTTTGGCTATACTGAGGCAAGCGAAGTTACCGCAGACGTAACAGCTTGGGCGTAAAGGGAAAACGATGTTATTGACGATCGCAAGGTGGCTGTTTCAATTACCCGGGAAGCTGTTTGGGCTGATTTTTAAAAATCGCCTGAGGGTATTTCTGTTCTTCATGCTGGTCGCCCTCGGGGTGCTCGGCGTCAAGCGCTATCTGCTCACCCACCAGTATGACGACGAATTCAGCCTCGCCGCCCCCACCGATTACAACCGCGCCATCAAGCGCGAAATGCCGCAGCGCGAAGCGCGTGAGCAATGCGGCGGGCCGCTGCACGATAATGCCGGGCAACCCTGGCCCGCGTCAGCCGGCTATCTGCATCAGCCGACCGGCCTGCCCGCAACCGGCCTGCATCGGCTGACGCTGGACAATCAAGGCAACGATTTCGCGGTGTTGGTCAAAATGGAAACGCCCGCCGCGCCGCAGCAGCTGGCGGAAGTCTTTATTCCGGCCGCCGGCAGCTTCGAGGTTAAAATGAATGCGGATGCGGAACACGTGATGAAAATCAAGAACATCAAGACCGGCTGCATGTTCCGCTCCCGGCCGTTCAACCTGGATAAACGGACCGATTGGCGCATACCGTTATCGCTGCAAAAGGACGGCAGCCTGCAGCTGCAGTCGATAGGCGATCGGCAATTCTGATCGGGCGCCGGGCAGAGTCGCCGGCGCCGCAGAGGTTACTTTTTCACCGGGTGATCGCGGCGGAACAGCTCCCAACTTTCAATTTCCTGCCCATTCGGCAGCGTACAGGTCGAATACTGGCCCGCCGCGTTTTCTTTGGCGTTCAGCTTGCCGCCGATTTTGGTGCAATACACGTCGGCCGGGTTCGCCATGCCGATCGGTTTCACCTGCGGCGGTGGCGGCGCATCGTTGGATTTCACGGAACACCCCTGCAACATCGTCATCCCTGCCAGCAGGGAAAGCATCAACGTTTTTTTCATTTTTCCAGCTTATGCAAAATACCCACGGCGGAACGCTCCGCCGTGGGTTGATCATGAAATAAAGGATTTGCCCTGTTTCAGCACCAGATCGCAGGCTTTTTGTTTCACCTTCTCGGTGATCTGCGAGGTGCCCAGGCTGTTGAGATCCAGGCTCTTGCCTTCACCGGTCTGCAGCAAGCCGCCCAGGCCCTGCTGATAATCCTGGCTCTTGGCGTTTTCAGTGCTGGTGATGCCCAGTTTGCTGAGCAACTGATCTTTCACCCCTTCGGCGCCGTTAGCCGACAGCACGTTGTTTTTCACACAGTATTGCAGGATGCCGGCGGCGTTGGTCATGCTGCTGGAGCTTAACGCCTTGTCGCCGCCGTTCAGCAGGCCGGTCAACGAGGAGAGCGACATGCCGCCGCCGCTTTCGCCGCCAGACTTGCTCAGTTCGCCCGCCGCGCTGTTGAGAGAATCCATCAGACCGGCGGCCTGGGTGGCGCCGCTGGCCAGGGTCGCGGACAGCGCCAAAGCCAGCAGTAAACGATGTTTGGTGATCATAGTGATAAAACTCCTGTAAGAACGGCATGCAATCGGCGCAGCGCGCCGGGATACCTCTCCGACGCCGCCTGCGGCGACAAGTTCCTTTTATCTCACCGCCGCGCCGTTTTTCGGAATTCAGGAAGTTTAGAACTGCCAGCGCAGCCAGGCGAAGAACACGTTGCCGTTGTTATAGGTGCCGGGAATATAGGTCGCCTGGAACGTCAGCCGCTGATAGCCGATAGAAGCCAGCGGCAGCGGCGCCGGGATAGGGATATATTTCCAGTTATCGCGCGCGGTGACGCTGGCGGTGAAACCCAGCCCCAGGCGGAAATCCTTGTCATCCAACGGACGCCAGATCTTCTCGTAGGCGTAGCCGCCGATCGGCTCCCACTTGTTGAAGGAGTCCTTGAACGCCATGATGTAGATGCCGTGCCAGTCACCGTCGCTGTCGTAGCGGGAGATGCCGTAACCGGCGCCCCACGGGCGCTCGTTGTACTTATCGATATGTTCGTCATCGTAAGTCCAACGGTTATGCCAGGTGATGGCCGGAATATAGAGATCGTGGTTCGGCGAATTGTTCCAGGTCTCCGACACGTTATGGGTAAAGCGCTGCCATAGACCCGGTTTTTCGGCCTGCGCGGTATTGCCACTTTCTGTACTAACCTCAGCGTAAGAAGGCAGTGCAGGAAATATCAACGCCAGAGAACATGCCAACAGAGTCCGTTTGAGAAACATGGTAAAGCTCCTGTAAAAATACGGCCGAAGATTTTTACCGATAGCCCAGGCAAGATCAAGCTGTATCCAATTTATCCAACGCCCGTTTCGCCTTGGTTAAGCTTAGCATCGGAAAATTCGCATTGGTTTATAACGGGTTGCACCGACATCTGCATGTTAGCGCCTTTCGGACGGCAAAACCGTGGGAAAAGTCCGCTTTGTCGTTCGCTACTCGCGGGCCAGGTGCTTGACCAACACATCGACATCGAGGCGGTTCACGAACGCCAGAGAATAAGGCCGAACAGTCGATTTTAAAACGCCGAAGGGTGACGCGCAGCAACGGCAACCCATCACGCTCGTCGTGGATCAGCACCAGCACATGTCGATAGCTTTTCATGGCTATTTCCCCCTCAGACGACCCCCGCTGGGACGCAGGCCCTTTGGTAGGTATACGCCATCCAGGCGCACGTAGAGAAAAGTTTACGTATAGGCCCCACGGAATGTGATGGTCGCCACGTTATATTAGCGCCCGTAATGACGCTTTTTTACGCCGGCCCGAGGCGGCGCGCATTGCAGCCCCGTAAAGTAAAACTGACAACACGACGCGAATAAAAAAGCGACATTGTTAATTTTTTGTTTTTGATTGGTTGCGCGATGGTTTCATGAAATAAGCGTGCGGCGGATCACCAAAATGCCTCTTTGCGCCGGCTTCTGCCTTTATTTACCAGCAAAAGAGCGTTACGCCACCCGATGGGATTTAACGCGGCGTCAAAAGTACCGGATGATTCGCCCTGCATCATGATAAATGCCAATACGCCGCCATTTTTCTGTCGATATACCGCCAGGGAAAAATACCGCACCGTCCTCCTGCATAATAACCACACTATTTATACATTATTCAATCGCGTAAAGCGCCGAATACAAACCGCCGATTCATCGGCTGCCACGCCTGTCTTGAACAAGCCGACACTTTAAATAACTGTTAATGCTAACGACACAACATCGCCAGCAATTTATTTTTGCTGATTTTCGCCTGACAAAATAAAGATAAATAATTCGGAGCAATCAATGAAAATAACTATCGGGTCATTCATTCTGCAACAGCTTCACGCCCTGAACGTCGATCGTATTTACGGCGTGCCCGGCGACTATAATCTCAGCCTGCTGGAGCTGCTGGAAAACGACGAGCGGCTGGCGTTTGTCGGCAACTGCAATGAATTGAACGCCTCCTACGCCGCCGACGGTTACGCCCGCATGAAAGGCGCCGGCGCGCTGATCGTCACCTACGGCGTCGGCGATCTGGCCGCGCTGTCCGGCATCGCCGGGGCCTATGCCGAATCCTCGCCGGTTATCTGCATCGCCGGCACGCCGCCGCTGCATGCGATGAAAAATCACCAGCTCTTGCACCATACCCTGGGCGATGGCAATTTCGACAACGTCATGAACTGCTTTAAACAATTCACCGTTGCACAAGCCTTGATTACGCCGGAAAATGCCGCACAAGAAATCCCACGCGTTATTTCCCGCGCCTGGATAGAGAAGAAGCCGGTGTATTTACAGCTGCCGTCGGATATTTGCGATGTGGAAATTGAAATCGCCGCGGCGGCGACGGCACCGCAATTACCGGCCAGCGATAAATACAATGTGCAATTAGCGGCGATGGCGCTGTTAACCAAAATCAAACGCGCCCAGCGCCCAATCATGTTGGTCGATCAAATGGTGGATCGCTACCAGTTGCAGCAGTTGGTCATCGCGGTCGCTCACCGCTTCGCCATTCCGCTGACCAATATGCCCACCGCCAAATGCATTATCCCGGAAAACACCGCCGGTTGGATGGGCGGCTACAGCGGCAATCTGTCGCGCCCCGAACTGTATGAACACATGGCCCACTCGGACTGCGTGCTGAGCTTCGGCGTGCGTTTGGTGGATTCCACCACCGGCTATTTCTCCCAGCACATTCCCGCCGCCGCTCAGGTGGACATCCAACCGTTCTCAATGAAGCTGGACAACACCTCCTACCCGGCGGTGTCGACGGCGGATCTGCTGCAGGCGCTGTTGGATCTGAGCGAAGACGCGCCGGCGCAGCCCCTGGCGCCGTTGGCCAGCCCGCATGAGAAGCTGGCGACGCCGAGCGACGCGCCTATCGACCAGGCCTATCTGTGGCGGCGCATCCAACGCTTCATCCGGGCGGATGACGTGGTGGTGGTGGAAAACGGCACCTCCGGCGCGGCCATCGGCGGCATGCGCATGCCGGACGGCGTCAAGGTGGTCAACCAACCGATTTGGGGCTCGATCGGCTATACCCTGCCGGCGCTGCTCGGCACCCTGATGGCGGCCCCTGAACGCCGCCACCTGCTGTTCATCGGCGACGGCTCTTTCCAGTTGACTGCGCAGGAAGTGTCCACCCTGCTGCGCTGCGAGCAAAAGCCGATCATCTTCCTGATCAATAACGACGGCTACACCATCGAACGCTATATCCTCGGCGAAAGCTCGTCCTACAACGACATCAGCCCGTGGGACTACGCCAAACTGCCGGCGGTGCTGAATACTCGATCGCAGCCGTTCAGCGTGGCGGTGGAAACCACGCAACAGCTGGAAATGGCCCTGGAACACGCCTCGCGGCAGGATCGGCTGGCGTTTATCGAGGTGAAAGTGCCGATGATGGACACGCCGCCGGTGATGAAAGAGTTCTGCAACCGTTGCAACAGCTTTAACTTCGGCCTGACCAACCCGCGCCGCAGCGCCTGATGCGCGATCGCGCCGCCGGTGACTCAGGCCACCTGCGGCGTTTTCTTTAGGGTTAACCGCCGGCGCGCGCCATGCAGCGCTGGCGGCGTTCATCCACCCGCTTGGCGAACCAGGCGGTAGTCAACTTACGGGTGATTTTCGGGCTTTCCAGTTGGATGCCCGGCAGCATCTCGCGCGGCAGCTTGCCGCCCGCCAGCGCATAGACCTTCTTATACAGGTCGGTATCGGCAAAGTCGGCCGTGTCGCCTTTCTCCAGCGCCCGGCGAATGGCGTTGTCGCTCATGTTCAGGCGCTTGCCGAGCGTGCGCACCGCCAGCTCGGTGGAGCCGGGCTTGTCGCTGCCAAAGTCGATCAGATCGCCGTCCAGCGCCAGCGGAATGGCGCTCGCCCGGCTGACCGCGTTTTGGAACGCCGCGTTGCGGCTGGCGTACCAGCCGGCGTTGAAGTCAGCAAAGCGGTAAATTGGCCGGCTATAGTCGGCCGGGTACCCCAGCAAATGCATAATGCCGAAGTACATGCCGCCGCGTCGGCTGAAGACTTCGCGCCGAATCGAACCGTCAACCGGATAAGGATACCCTTTGGCATGCGCCTCAGCGAAGGCGACGCTCACCTGCATCGGGCCGCCGGTATGAACCGGGTTCAAATGGCCGAACAGCTTCTGCCCCATCGGCACGCGGTCGATCATGTCATCGAAGATATCGCTCAGATCCTTTTCGGTGCGCACCTTATCCAGGCGCTCGCTGTAGCTCTGGCCGTTCGACGACGAGATCTTCAACGCGGTATGCACCAAAAAGTTCGGGATATGCATCTGATCGGCGCGGCGGTCGATCTCTTTCCAGGCGATCTTCGGCAGCCCCGGCACCTGCGGGTTAGCCTGGAACGTCGACTCCTGTTCGGTGACCGCCAGCACCGAGCACAGGTTCTCATCGCTCGGCTCGATGCCCTGCGCGGCGAACGCGGCGGTGATATCGGTGGCCCAACCCTGACGATCGCCGGCATTGGCCGGGATCAGCGTCATCAGTCGCGCTTTGACGTCGGCGGGGCGCGCCGCCGGCGAGGTGGTGGTGGTTTTGCTGGTACAGCCCGCCAGCGCCAGCAGCGCGGCCAGGCTCAGCAAACGGAGGGGCTTCGGGTGGCATAAACGGCGTATCGACATCTTTTCCCTGAACGTGATGACATGAACAGCACTGAAATTAGCCCAGCCGCCGCGCACAATCCAGTATAAAGATCTCGCCGCGCCTTTCCTTCAGGCTGCTATGTTCAAACGAACTATAAAGATGTATTTTATATGCATCATATAAATCACTTTGCTTGCCCAGCCAGAGGAGCCCCCTATGGAGCAGCAGTTGCTTTGCTATAAAACCCTGCCGGAATGGAACAGCGACACGCTGCCGGAAGCCTTTCGTCAGCGCCACAACACCCAGAGCGGCACCTGGGCGAAGCTCACCGTGCTGAGCGGCAGCCTGACGTTCGCCATGATGACCGAAGACGGCGCCACCACCGAGACCTGGCAGTTCAGCCCTGAAAGCCAGCCGCCGTTTATCGCCCCCCAACAGTGGCATCGCATCGTTTCCTTTTCGGACGACATGACCTGCCGGCTGGCGTTTTACTGCACGCCGGAAGATTACTACCACAAGAAATACGACCTGACGCGCACTCACTCGGAAGTGATCGAGGCGGCGGCGCGCATCGCGCCGGGCAAAGCGCTGGATCTGGGCTGCGGCGGCGGGCGCAATTCGCTCTATCTCAATCTGAAAGGTTTCGATGTCACCGCCTGGGACAAGCATGCGCCGTCGATAGCCCGCCTCAATCAGATCGTCGACGCCGAGCAATTAACCCGCCTGAGCGCCAGGGTGCAGGATCTCAACACCCACCGCTTCAGCGGCGAATACGACTTTATCCTGTCCACCGTGGTCTTGATGTTCCTCGAGCGGCAACAGATCCCGCATATCGTGCAAGACATGCAGGACAGCACCGTGCGCGGCGGCCATAACCTGATCGTGGCGGCGATGGATACCGAGGATTATCCCTGCCCGCTGCCGTTCCCGTTTACCTTCCGGCCGGGTGAGCTGAAGCATTATTATCGCGACTGGGAGATCCTCAAATACAACGAAGACGTCGGGCAACTGCACAAGACCGACGCCGCCGGCAACCGCATCTCGCTGCGCTTCGCCACCCTGCTGGCGCGCAAGCTATAGCGCGTCGTGAAAGATAATCCCCAGCGAGTGGCGTTGGCCGGCGCGTATTCGGCTGACGCCGTGGCGCAGATTGACCCGATAACAGCCTTTCGCCCCCGCCACCGGCCGGTGATGCACGGCGAACACCACCGCGTCGCCCTGTTGCAGCGGCACCACCTCCGCCCGGCTCTGCATCCGCGGCCGCTGTTCGGTCAGCACGAACTCGCCGCCGGTGAAGTCCTGCTCGGGGGCGGAGAGCAGAAACGCCACCTGCAGCGGAAACACTCGCTCGCCGTACAGGTCCTGATGCAGACAGTTGTAATCCCCCGTTTCGTAACGCAACAGCAGCGGCGTCGGCCGCCGCTGGCCGGCCCGGTGGCATTCCGCCAGGTAGGTTTCATGTGCGACGGGATAACGCCTCTCCAGCCCCAACAAGGCGTTCCAACGGTTGGCCACCGGCGCCAGCCGCGCATACATCAGGCTGCGCGCTTCGGCCACCGGCGGCGGCAGCGGATAGGCGAAATAGCGGTACTCGCCGCGGCCAAAACCGTGCTTCGCCATCACGATGCGGCTGCGAAAATGCGCATCCTGCGGATAAAGCGCCGAAAGCTCGCGGCACAGCTCTTGGCTGAGCACGCCCGGCAGACGCGCGCAGCCCTGCGCATCGAGTTCACGTTCAATTGCCGCCCAGTCCAATTCGGCCAGCCGGGTCGCCAGCGCGCCGCTCATCGCTGCGCCTCTTTTTCCAGCAACGCTTTCTTGCGATCGACGCCCCAGCGGTAGCCGGACAACGTGCCGTCGTTGCGCACCACCCGGTGGCAGGGGATCGCCACCGCCAGCATGTTGGCGGCGCAGGCGCCGGCTACCGCGCGCACCGCTTTGGGCGCCCCAATGCGCCGAGCGATATCGGCATAGCTGACGGTTTCGCCGACCGGTATCGCCTGCAGCGCCCGCCAAACCCGCTGTTGAAACGCGGTGCCGCGAATATCCAGCGGCAGCGCCAACCCGTTCTCCGGCGCTTCAATCAGGCCCACCACCTGCGCCATCAGCGCTTCATACTGCGCGTCGCCGCCGATCAGCTCGGCGTTGGGGAATTTGTCCTGCAGATCCTGCACCAGCTGCTGCGCATCGTCCCCCAGCAGAATGGCGCAGATGCCCACCTCGCTCTGGGCCGCCAGGATCTCGCCCAGCGAACAGCGCCCGACGGCGAAATGGATGCGCATGCCTTTGCCGCCCGCCCGATAGGCCTTCGGCGTCATGCCCAACGCGGCGTTGGCCTGCTGGTAGAAGCGGCCGTTGGCGCCATAACCGGCGTCGAAGATCGCGTCGGTCACCGTTTCCCGCTGCGTAAGACCGGCGCGTAAGCGTTGGCTGCGCTGCGCGTCGGCGTAGCCTTTCGGCGTCAGGCCGGTGATCGCTTTGAACAGCCGGTGGAAATGGTATTGGCTCAACCCGACGTGGCGCGCCAGCGTCTGCAGCGACGGCGCTTTTTCCGCCTGCTCGATATAGCGGCAGGCCTCAGCTATCTGCCGCGCATGCTGTTCCGTCAGCGGCGTCAGCCCCTGCCGGCAGCGTTTACAGGGCCGATAGCCGGCCGCCTCCGCCTGCTCCGCGTCGTCAAACAGCTCCACGTTTTGCCGATTCGGTTGGCGTGACGGGCAGGAAGGCGAGCAATACACGCCGGTGGTTTTCACCGCGTAGATAAAGCGGCCGTCGGCGTGCTTGTCGCGGCTGACAATCGCCAGCCAGCGCGGATCGGCGCTGTCGATTACGTTTTTCATCATCCGTTCCTCACTGCGGTTTCGATGTTAACCAGCATAGTGACGGGCCGTTGGCGAAACACGCCGACTCTTGCTTTTTAATTCGGCGCCGACGTTTTCAACAATCTTTCGACAATTTTTAACCAACAACATGAAGTTTATTACGTTGCCAACCCGGTTGCACGGCGTTAGGATCGCGGCCGGCCACGGGCGTGGCCAGTGTTTCTGCCTGTTAGTTGCGCGCATGGAGAGGTTATTGTGTTAGAGAGTTTTGGCGTCCTGAATTTATGGACCTATTTGGCCGGGGTGGTCTTCATCATCATTCTGCCGGGGCCGAATACGCTGTACGTGCTGAAAACCGGCATATCGCGCGGCGTGCGCGCCGGCTATACCGCGGCGCTGGGCGTGTTTATCGGCGATGCGATCCTGATCTTTTGCGCCTATATCGGCGTGGCTTCGCTGATCCGCACCACGCCGTTCCTGTTTACCCTGGTGCGTTTTCTCGGCGCGATTTACCTGCTGTTCCTTGGCGCAAAAATCCTCTACGCCACCTTCGTGCAGAAGGCGCAGGCGCAACAGCAACAGATTGAAGGCGGCCACAGCATTCTGCGCAAATCGCTGACGCTGAGCCTGACCAACCCGAAAGCTATTCTGTTTTATGTGTCGTTCTTCGTGCAGTTCATCGATTTCAACTACGCGCACACCGGGCTGTCGTTCACCATTCTGGCGCTGATCCTCGAAGCCGTCAGCTTTATCTACATGAGCACGCTGATCTTCTCCGGCGCGATGCTGGCGCATTTCTTCAACCACAAGAAAGGCCTGGCGAAGCTCGGCAACGGCCTGATCGGCCTGCTGTTCCTCGGTTTCGCCACCCGTCTGGCGACCCTGAGTTCGTAATCCTTCCCGGCCGGCGCCCGCCGGCCGCAGTTTACTGTTCCGTCACGGCAAAATGACACGCAGGACAAATCGAATGTCAGGCAGAGCAAAGCCGCCGCTTTACCGCTGATCTAGACTCTCAGGGTTAACGATAACCTGATGAGCCTGATCGGAGGATGTATGTCTGACAATACCGTAGCCGTGCTGGATAGCGTATCGCGTTTTCTCGATCGTCAGCATGGGCTGTATATCGACGGCCAGTGGCGCGCGTCCGCCGCGGAAGGCCGCCTGGCGGTGTATAATCCCGCCAATGGGCAGCAGATCGCCACCACCGCCGACGCCAATGAACACGATGTCGCGCTGGCGGTGCAGTCCGCCCACAAAGCCTTCAGCGAAGGCGTCTGGGCGCAGCGTCTGCCGGTAGAGCGCGAACGCATCCTGCTGCGCTTCGCCGATCTGGTGGAACAGCACGCCGAAGAGCTGGCGCAGCTCGAAACCCTGGAGCAGGGCAAATCCATCAACATCGCCCGCGCTTTCGAAGTCGGCAGCACCCTGAACTGGATGCGTTACACCGCCGGGCTGGCGACCAAAATCACCGGCCAGACGCT
This sequence comes from Serratia sp. ME47, assembly GCF_903970925.1. NCBI lineage: Bacteria > Pseudomonadati > Pseudomonadota > Gammaproteobacteria > Enterobacterales > Yersiniaceae > Serratia > Serratia sp. ME47. Next base: position 193,042 of record NZ_CAJCKE010000006.1, read on the forward strand.
GGACGTCTCCATTCCGATGCCGCCGGGCGCCAAATATCAGGTTTATACCCGCAAAGAGCCGATCGGCGTGGTCGCCGGCATCGTGCCCTGGAACTTCCCGCTGATGATCGGCATGTGGAAAGTGATGCCGGCGCTGGCGGCGGGCTGCTCCATCGTCATCAAGCCGTCGGAAACCACCCCGCTCACCCTGCTGCGCATCGCCGAACTGGCGAGCGAAGCCGGCGTGCCGCCGGGCGTGTTCAACGTGGTCACCGGCCGCGGCACCGTGTGCGGCAAGGCGCTGACCGAACATCCGCTGATCGCCAAAGTCAGCTTTACCGGCTCCACGCCGGTGGGCAAAAGCATCGCGCGCGCGGCGGCGGATCGCCTGACCCGCGTGACGCTGGAGCTGGGCGGCAAAAACCCGGCCATCGTGCTGAAAGATGCCGATCCGCAGCAGGTGATCGAAGGCCTGATGCTCGGCAGTTTCCTCAACCAAGGGCAGGTGTGCGCCGCCAGCTCGCGAATTTATATTGAAGCACCGATTTATGATCGGCTGGTGGCCGGATTCGAACAGGCGGTGAAATCGCTGTCGGTCGGGCCGGGGATGGATACCGGCGCGCAAATCAACCCGCTGGTGTCGCTCGCGCACCGCAACAAGGTGGCGGCCTACCTGGACGACGCCCGGGCGAAAAACGCCGAGCTTATCGGCGGCGCGGCCGGGCCGGACGCCAACGGCTTCTACATTCCGCCGACGCTGGTGATCAACCCGGACGATCGGCTGAACCTGACGCGCGAGGAAGTGTTCGGCCCGGTGGTCAACCTGATCCGGGTGGCGAGCGCCGAAGAGGCGCTGAGCAAGGCCAATGACACCGACTTCGGGCTGACCGCCAGCCTGTGGACCACCAGCCTGCAGCAGGCGATGGCGCTGACGCCGCGCATTCAGGCCGGCACCGTGTGGGTCAACACCCATACGCTGATCGACCCGAACATGCCGTTCGGCGGGTTCAAACAGTCGGGCAGCGGCCGTGATTTCGGCCCGGATTGGCTGGATGCCTACACCGAGTCGAAATCGGTCTGCATCCGCTATTGAGTGCAGCGGCGCGGGCCTAGCCCGCGCCCTGACTTATTGATACTGTCGACGGTACTCGCTCGGCGACATGCCGAAACGCTGCTTGAAAGCGGTCGAGAAATGGCTGTGATCGGCGAAGCCCCAGTCAAGGCCAATGCCGGCCAGCTTTTCCTGCCCGGCGGCGCTGCGCAGCGCCTGCGCGCACAGATCCAGCCTGCGGTTCCTGATGTACTGCGCCACCACCAGCCCCTGACGGGCGAACAGCCGATACAGGCTGCGTAACGATACCCCCAGCTCGGCCGCTACCCACTCAGGACGCAGCTGCGCCGACTGAATATGCCTGTCGATCAGCGCCAGCGCCTTGTCAAAGACCGGGTGTTGCCCCTCCGGCCGCGCCTGTTCGAGCGCCAGAGCCGGGCGCAGCAGCGCCGCCAGCGCATTCAGCACCGCCTCGCTTTCCGCCGCGGCGAGCTGAGGATCCTGCATGCTGCTCAGCACCAGCTGGCGGCTGAGGCGCACCGCGCTCAGCTCCGCCCCCAGACGCTGCGCGCAAGGCGGCGGCAGCGGCAGGCAGCCGCGCGGCAGTAGCAAAGAGATTTGGCGCGAATCGCGCTGGAAGGTGAAGCTGCTGGGCTGTGAGGCATCGATCAGCGTCATGTCGCCGGGAGAGAGCATCGTTTGGCGATCGCCCTGCTCCATCAACGCGCTGCCGCGCAGCTGGAAGACGGTAAAAAAGTGCGCGCCGTCGCTGCGGGCGATTTCACGCGGCGTGCGATACAGCCGGGCCTGGGCCACGTCGACCACGCTCAGACGCAGCGCATGGGCGCGGAACTCCTGCATCGCCCCGCTGAAACCCGGCCCCAGCGTTTTCGCGCAGAACCTGCCGCAGGCGGTGTTGATTTTGCCCAGCCACTCTTCGAAGCCGGCGTCGCGGAGCGTTGCCAATGCCGTCATGATCTCTCCCTTCAAACACCGGCGGCGCTGCGCCGTTGAACAGAAAATCACCATAACAATCCGTTAACACACAATCAATGGCGAGCGGGGGATTTGGCGCCGCGATCACAGATCATCGGGTGCCGAAGGGAGAACCACCTTAAGGCTGTTTGTCCAACAGGTAACGCACCACCGCCGCGTACTCTTTGGCGTAACCTTCAACACTGGTGGCAGCCATGCCGGCATTGTCTATCTTGTATTGGCCGGCCACGTAGAACGACGGGGTGCCGCGCACGTCAAACGCTTTCACCGCTTCATTCTGCTTGGCGATCAACCCTTTGACCAGCAGGCTGTGGCGCGCGTTTTCATAGGTGGCGGCATCGATGCCGGCCGCCGTGAACACCCGCTGTATATCGTCGGCGCTGTTGACGGCGCGCTGTTTCTGCACCGCGTCGAACATCGCCCCTTCAATCTTGTCTTCCACGCCCAGCACCGTCGCCACCGCCCAGGCTTCGGTCAGCGCATTGCCCAGTTTTCCCATCAGGCTGACGTGATATTTGGTGACCTTCTCGCCCGCGGGCAGCGCCTGCGCCACGGTGCTGCCCACACGGTAAGTTTCGGCGAACTGATAACAAGGGCCGCAGTAGAAGGAGAAGAACTCCACCACCGCCGGCGCGGCGGCCACCGGCTTATCCAGCCGGGTGTATTGCTCGCCCGCGCGGTAATCCGCGGCCTGAACCGCGGGCAGCGCCAACATCAATACGACGGCGACGGCGAACGAACGCTTAACTTTTGCCAACATAAACACTCCTGGTTTCATCTATGAACATCGTCCTTAGCGGCGGTTTTTATAATCAAATAACCGCCAGAAGACCAGTTTTTATTACCTTCTATACCCTAAATAATTGGAGTTGCATCACGGCGGCAAGAGCGGGAATCCCCAGTCACTTACTCAAGTAAGTGACTGGGGTGAGCGCTCGCAGTCAACACAGATGCAGCTTCAAGTATGACGGGTATATTTGTGAGGGATTATGTTCAGCGCCCTTCGTAACCGTCCCAGTACGCGCCCACCGCTTCCTGCGAGAACACCTGGCGGCGTTTAGGGTTGTCGGAGCCGCTGTAAGTGCGGTTGATGAAAATGGTTTTGTGTTCCATGTTCTGCTGGAATTCCGGGCTGGCCAGATAGTCAGCCTTTTTCTGCGCCTCGCTGCGCGCCACGCCTGCCGCGCGATCCTTTTTCCCCAGCTGGTAGAACTGTTCGAACATCGGCACGGCGTTCTTAATACTGCCGTTCACATCGGTGCGGAATTGCGGATCGAAATCGTCGCGGGTTTGATAAATGTAGTGCTTGGCATGCAGCTCGGCGCTGCTGAGGTGATGGGTGCAGGCGCTGAGCGCCAACAGCGGCAACAACAGCGCCGCGCTTTTCAGTCTTTTCATGTCGTCTGTCCCTGTCAGTGAGGAAGGTTCCTTTAGCGCCTAGAGCATAGCGCCGGCCCCCGGCGAACGTCAAACGACAAAACGCGCATCACCTTGTTTTATATTAATATTATATACATTGATTGGTATTCATTGCCTGAAACACTATGCTTTAACAGACAGGATAAACACTCACCGACAGCGAGGCGGCCAATGAAACCGATCGACAAAAGCGTGGGAGAGTACGACCTCACGGCGGAAAAAAAAGCGGGCATGATCACCGGCACCATCCGCGGCGAACTGCCGGACAGCGACGCCAACCTGCCGCTGCTGCCCTTCTCCGGCACCTTCGCCGGCCCGAGCGTGGCCGAAGCCATCGCCGATATTCAGCAGCAGTTCCCCGACATCGAACCGGCGATTATCGACGATTTGCGCGAGGAACTGCTGAAGGCCGGGTTCTAAGCCGGATCGCAGTGCCGCACGAACGGGCTGTACACCGGCGCGCCGGGCTTCAGCGCCAGATCGGCGTCAAAATCTTCATTGCGGTTGAACGGCACCACCGGCCAGGCGGAAAACGCGTTCAAACCGTCCCGGTACGCCTGCGTCACCTTCGCCAACGCGGCATTTTGCGCCTGCAGAGCCTCGCCCGCCAACCCGCCGCGCACGCCATAGACCAGGAACGGCTCCAGCACGCTAAAGCCAATATAGTGCAACGCATGCATGATGGGCCACAGCATCAGCCGCATATCGCCGTCACGCCCGTTCGGCGCGCAGGCCTGTGCGGAAGCGCCGGCGGTGACGGTCAGCAGCGCCCGTTTGCCGCGCATTAGGCCGTTCTCATGGCGGTGGCGGCTGTCGTAGATCCCGCCGTAAACGAACACCCGATCCATCCAGCCTTTGATGATGGCCGGCGCGCCGAACCACCAGAAAGGAAACTGCAACACCAGCGTATCCGCCCAGTGCAGCAGCTCGATATGCCGCCGGATCTCCGCCGGCAGCGCCTGAGTCGTCCAGTGATGGCGCTGCTCCTGCATCGCATCAAATCTGTCCGCCTGCTTTCTGCTGGGGTAATGGCCGGCGCTCTCGCGCGGATCAAATCCCTCCTGATACAAATCGACCGTTTTCACCTGATGCCCCTGCGCCAGGCAGGCCTGCCGCGCCTGTTCGGCCAAATGGGCATTGAAGGAATGCGGCTCGGGGTGAGCCAGCACAATCAGCACGTTCATCCTGTTTCTCCCGTTGTAAGGTGGTGCTGCTATGCTGTGGCTTTATCGCACCCTTGGCAATTACGCACCTGAAGGTAACCCCCAATGGCTTATCCCGGCGACGTCTATTCGAGCAAGTGCTCCGCGCGCGATGCGCTGGCGCTGATTTCCGGCAAGTGGGTGATGTTGATCCTGCCTGCGCTGGCGCAGCGGCCAATGCGCAACGGCGAACTGCTGCGCCGCATCGACGGCATTTCGCAGAAGGTGCTGACGCAAACGCTGCGCCAGCTGGAACGCAACGGGCTGCTCGAACGGCTGGATTTAAGTGAAAAGAATCAGGCGCATGTGGAATACCGGCTCAGCGCCGTCGCCTGCTCGCTGGTCGAGACGCTGACGGCGCTGGATAAGTGGGCGGAATACCATTTCCCCGAGCTGGACGCCGCCCGCGAGCGCTATGATGCCGAGCGCAAGCGCGAGACCCAGTAAAGCGGTTTGGCAAGCAACGCGCGGCGCACAGAATGCGCAGGTGAGACGCTTGTTCCCGGTCTCGCCATCCGTTATCTATAGTTAATTCAATTCGCCGGTAACGGCCCACTCCACCTGAGGATCTTGCCTTGACGTTTTTAAAACACCCAATCGCCGCGCTGGTGCTGGCCGGCTGCGGCCTGCTGTCGGCGGGCGGCGCGCTGGCCGCTTCCGATGCGCTGGTGTACTGCACCGTTGCCTCGCCGGAATCGTTCAACCCGCAGCTCTCCAGCTCCGGGCCAACCTTTATCGCCACCTCGCAGGTGCTGTACAACCGCTTGGTGACGCTGCGCGAAAGCGATAAAACGCCCGCCCCGTCGCTGGCCACCGAGTGGAGCGTCAGCCCGGACGGCAAGACCTACACCTTTACCCTGCGCCAGGGCGTGAAATTCAACAGCAACAAATACTTCACCCCAACGCGCGACTTTAACGCCGAAGACGTGGTGTTCACCGTGATGCGGCAGAAGGATCCCGCCAACCCGTATCACAAGGTCTCCGGCGGCAACTATGAATACTTCACCGACATGGGTCTGGATAAGCTGATCACCAAGGTGGAAGCGGTGGACGAACACCACGTGCGCTTCACGCTGAGCCAGCCCAACGCCGCGTTCGTCGCCGACTGGGCGATGGATTTCGCCTCGATCCTGTCCGCCGAGTACGCCGACGCGATGCTGAAAAAGGGCACGCCGGAATACGTCGACAACTGGCCGATCGGCACCGGGCCGTTTGCGCTGCAGCAGTACAAGCAGGATTCGCTGATCCGCTACATCGCCAACCCGCACTACTGGCAGGGCGAAGTGGCCAGCAAGCACCTCATCTTCTCCATCACGCCGGATCCGCAGACCCGGCTGGCCAAGCTGAAAACCAACGAATGCCAGATCATCCCCGCGCCGCTGCCGGAACAGTTCGCCGCCATCAAGGCCGACGGCAACCTGCAGTTGCACGACATTACCGGGCTGAACGTCGGCTATCTGGCGTTCAACACCCAGAAAAAACCGTTCGACAACCTGCTGGTGCGTCAGGCGCTGAGCTACGCGGTAGACAAGAAAGCGATCGTCGCCGCGGTGTTCAAAGACAGCGGCACACCGGCCAATTCGCTGCTGCCGCCGGGCATGCTGGGCTACAACGACAAACTGCCGGAATACGCCTACGATCCGCAGAAGGCGCGCGAGCTGCTGAAGCAGGCCGGGCTGGAGCAGGGCTTTGAAACCGACATCTGGTCGATGCCGGTACAGCGCCCTTACAACCCGAACTCGAAGCGCATCGCCGAGATGATCCAGAGCGACTGGGCGAAGGTGGGCGTGAAGGCCAAGATCGTCACCTGGGAGTGGGGCCAGTATCTGGCCGGGCTGCGCAAAGGCGAGCAGCAGAGCGCGCTGTACGGCTGGGTATCGGACAACGGCGATCCGGACAACTTCGCCACCCTGCTCGGCTGCGCCGGGGTGCAGAGCGGCGCCAACGTGGCGCGCTGGTGCGATAAGGATTACGACCGGCTGATCCAGCAGGCGATCCAGGAGAACCAGCCGCAGGCGCGCGCCAAGCTGTACCAACAGGCGCAGGTGATCTTCGCCAAACAGGCGCCGTGGCTACCGCTGGCCACCGGCAAAGTGTTCTACGCCACCCGCAGCAACCTGAGCGGCTACGTGGTGGACGTGAACGGCAGCGATTTCGCCAAGGCCAAATTGAACTGATCCCAGGCGCCGCAGCGAGGGCTGCGGCGCAACCCGCTTCATCACTTAATAAGCTGCCAGCCTCGGAATCTACCGCCTGTTAACTTCATACCTTACGACGCTCACGGCCTCCCCTGCCGTCAGGCGCATAACCCACTAAACCAATCGCTTAATAAATGAGTTGAGCCTGGCGTTTTGCCTAAATTGCGCGCACGCGCTTTCCTCCGATGTAACATTTCGTTACCATCGGCGCACAGACCCTTTAACATCAAAAGGTAACCCGGTGCAGAACACCTATATGCCGTGGCAAATTCGCCTGCACTGGCTGGTGGCGATCCTGCTGGTCATCACCTGCGTCACCATCGAGCTGCGGGGCTTTGCCGAACCGGGCAGCGCACCGTGGTACGCGCTGGTTGTCACCCACTTCAGCAGCGGCGTGACGGTGTTTGTGCTGATGCTGGCCCGCCTGCTCCTGCGTCGGCGCCACGCCTCGCCCGCCATCGTGCCCAAACCGCCGAAGTGGCAAACCGGCATGGCGCACCTGACGCATACCCTGATTTATCTGCTGCTGCTGACGCTGCCAGTGCTGGGGGTGTATTCGCGCTATCTGGGCGGCAAGGAGTGGTATCTGTTCGGCCTGTCGATGCCGTTCACCGACGTGGCCGATCGGCCGCAGGCGCGGATGATTATCGGCTGGCATAAAACGCTGGCCTTATTCGGCTACTGGCTGATCGGCCTGCATGCCGCCGCCGCGCTGTTCCATCACTACATCGTCAAGGACAATGCGCTGGTGCGCATGCTGCCGTTGCTGAAAAAGCGCTGATTACCCGGCGCCAGGGATGAATTTTCGGGCCACGCCCGCCGACAGGGAATGACATGCAAACCCAATTTTTTAATGTGACCGTCGAACAATGCGCCTGCCAGCAGACGGCGCCCGACAACCTGGTGAGGATCATCGCCTCCGGCCAGACGTTCTTTTTTTACCGTGATGACTTCAGCGACAGCGAAAATCTGCTGGCCACGCTCGCCGCCGGCGATCGGGTGAAGATTGGCGCTCACCGCCTGCGTGACGGCAGCTACTGGCTGCACTGGCTGCTGCACGGCACGAAAGGCCGGCTGGAACCCGACAGAACGCTTAAATACAAGCTGAAATATTTCGCCCTGCTGGTGCTGGGCGCGGCGCTGGCCGGTGGCTTCCCGGCCGCCTTTTTCATCATGGACCAGGAAGATTCCTGGCTGACCATTGTCCTGTTCTTTATCGCCATCATCGCTGGCCTCATCGGCATCGGCATGGTGCTGTTCGTCGGTTCAGAGCTCTTGCTGATCGGGCATCGCGGCCGCAGGCGTCTGCTCAGGGCACTGGATCGCGTGCTGCTGGGGCAAGACGTCACGCCCCCCGATTCGCTCAGCCTGAAAATCCCCGGCATCAGATACCGGGCCGTCCGCAAAGACGCCGTGCCGACGACCGCACCGCTGCAGACCGCACTTCCCCTTCCGGACGGCATCGAGGCCTCCGGCATCGAGACGGTCAACGCCCTGCACTATGAGCTTTACCAGACAGAGTATCGGCAACGCACTTATTCCGTGGATACCTACGCGCTGCAACTGCAGGGGGAGCACTATGCGCTGGCCGTTCGTTCGGTCAACGTCTGGAGCACCAAGCTGCATCCCGTTTTTCGCCGCCGGCACCCGCTCTTTATCGCCCAGGGCGACCCGCTGCAGATTTTGTACCGCCAGGATGACGCCTTGCCGGCCCTGCGTCTGGTGCAAGGGATCATCAATCACCGCGATCGTCAGGCCTACCTGGTCGCCGGCAGCGGCTACTGCAGTGAAGCGGATCTCACGCTGTCCGCACGTGTGATCTTCTCGTGTGGCGCGATCATGATCGCTTTCATGCTCGGCATGTTTCTGTGGGACAACCTCGAGCAACAGGGCTTTTATTGGGACCACTGGGCCCTGGCACAGATCGGCAGTGAACTGCCGCCGCTGCTGTTCTTGTTGCTGATGTCGGTCAGCGGGCTGGCATTGATGATTGAAGCGTTCGGACAGGGCTGCCGCCGCTTCCTCCCCGGCCAACGCCGCGCTTTTCAGGTTTATCGATATCTGAAAAACCTGCGCCACAGGCGGTATCAGCAGGCTCAGGTGACGGAGCTGAAATCATGATGCTGCCGCTCTATAAAAGGCCCCTGATCATTCTGATGCTGTTTCTTTTCAGCGCGCTGGGCTTCTATTTTCTCAGCCCCGAACAGCGCTATGCGCCTTGGCAATGGAACAGCGGCGACGCAGCGTTGCCGCCGGTGGCCGATTATGACTTCATCAAGAATTATCAGGCGGGTGACGGCGCGTTGTTGGTGACCAATAAAAGGGTCGAGGTCTACAACAGACTCGGCTATTTCAACTGGTCAGGAGACTATGTCAGCCAACTGCTGTTCGCCGGCCCGCGGGGGCTGCGGATGTTGGGCCGCCTGCAAGAATCGGTGAACGATGCGGTCTGCAGCGGCCAACGCTGTGTGTTGTTTCTCACCGAAGGACGGCGGCTGGTCGACTTGCAGCGGGGCTCCGTCGGTAAACTGCTGCCCTGGCAAGAGGCTGACAACGACAGTCGCCCCACTCTGGTCAGCGGCAAGCTGGCGGCGCTGCGCTCCAGCGACGGATTATATTTCGTCGGCGCCGAGGGCATCTTCTACAGCCCGGACTTCGGCGCCCATTGGCACCAGACGCTGGATCTGCCGGCGCTGCTGGAAGAACGGCAACTGCTGGGACAGGATCGCGAAGAGAGTGATGCCTCAACGCTCGCTTACGCCAGCGCACGTGCGGCGATGCCCGAAACTTTCACCGCCGTCGATGGCGACCGCGTGCTGTTCTGGATGAACCCTGTCGCCGGTTCCGGCGCTTTGCACATCGTCGTTAACGGCAAAACCGGTGAAGTGACGAGCCAGCATTGGCTGGCGGTGCGCGTGAAGGAAAGCGCGCAATCTCCGGACGGCGGCATCTACCTGATCGCCCAAACGCTGGACAGAGGGCTGTATCAGATCCTGCGCCATCAACCCGACGGGCAGCTGAAAGTGATGCTGGAGACCGGTTACAAGTCGCTGTATCGGCTGTGGGCGGGCAACGACAAGCTGGTCGCCCAAACGGATAACGGCGACGGTCATCTCTCGCTGATTTTCGATCTGCGCTCATCCGAAGTGCGCTACCGGCAGCCGCTGGACTATGTGTACAAAGGGTTGGACGACGCACGCCAAACCGTGATCGAACCGGAAAGCCACTATGGCGATGACGGGGAGACCCCGGCGCTGCCCTACTTCGTTCGCTATCGATCCACCACGCCATGAACATGAGGAACCTGCCATGCTGTTAGGCTATGGCGCCGGCGCCGCCGGCCTGCTGGCGCTGTTGTTGGCGCTGCTGCCCACCGGCATCTTGCTCGCCTGGTGGGGCTGGCGCTACGCCGCCGCCCGCTGCGGCCGCCCGCGGCCGCCGCTCTCCTGGCTCGGCTTTCTGCTGGCCTCGGCGCTGGCGGTCTATCCGGTGGCGTGCGTACTGATGCTTATCGGCATCGCCATCCAGGATATCAAGAGCCAGCGGGCGGAAGAACACTGGAATCGGCGCAGCTACCTGACGCTCGACGAGGCAAAATCGTTCGGTGAAATCACGCTGCCGAAAGGCAGCTGGGTAAACCGGCAGGAGCCGCGCCAGCCCGGCACCGAAGACAGCCCCATCACGATGAACGGTGTGACCGCCGTGCGCTTTCCTCAGCCGCAGAGCGTGGCCGGCGTGCCGATCATCGCCTTCGAGGTTTTACCGCCGGTGATGGAGCTGGCAGGTGCGCATACCTTCACCCGTCCAACCGGCCAAACGGTGCACTGCGAAGCCGGTTGGCTGGTCTCTTTCTCTTTACCGCCGGATAAGCCGACCCCGCAGTGGGAGGAGTGGCAGGCCGGGCTGCCTGCGGCGGCGTTTCGGCCCAGCGACTGGATCTTTAGGGAGTGCTTCTCCGGCAGCCCGATCGCGGTGCTGACCATGCACAACGGCGAAGTCAGAGTGCTGCCTTAAGCCTTACGCCGTGGCGTTGGGCAAACGCACGGTCACGCGGTTGTTGGCCGTTGGCAACTGCAGCGGCGTTTCCTGCCAACTTACCGCGATAACCAATACCGGCGGGGCCGGCACGCGCGGCTCACGCCCGCCTGGCCCCACGCTGTAGGCATCCCATTCAATCACAAACACCCCGCCGTCTTGCGGCTCGACCCGCTCGACGAAAAAGGTGGTGTCCGAACCGCGCCCGCCCGCCGGTTTATGCGCATAAGAGAGCAGGCTGAACCACTCGCCGGCGAAGTAGAGATGGTATAGGCCATCGACGATATGCTCGCCGCGGAACTGGCAGCCGCCGACGCTCAAACCGTCACCCGACGGGGATTCCGCCACGCGTTCGAGATCGCGCACGAAGCGATCGGTCGGCCTGTTATCCAACAACAGTTCATAAGGCGGCGTGTGCAGCAGCGCGGCAGGATCGTCCGCCTGGCGCAGATCCGCCGGCAACATCGAGCGCGCCGCCAGCACGCGGCCGCTGGGCAACGTGATCTCCAGCCGATCCGCCGGATCCGCTACCCACTGCGGCACCCACAGACCGCGCACAAGGTGCAACGGCGTGGCTTCCACCTGCCGACACGTCGCCCGCAGCCGCACCAACGCCTCAACGGAACCGGCGGCCAAGGCTCCCAGCTCGCGATCGGTCAACGCAGGCAGCGCATACATCGCCCGGGCGGCGGGCTCGTATACCGTCAGCTCCTCTCCCTCGCGGCTGCGGGTCGGTATCAGGCGCAGCTTGCCATCGTCCACGTCCTGCGGCGCGGCACAGGCGCCATGCACAATCGCCCCGTCGCGCAGCAGCAGCGTCCAAAAGCTGGGGCCGCCCATGCCCAGTTCCCCCACGCCGCCAATCTGCCGGTCGCTGTCGCCGGCGTGCGCCATCTCAATCGGCTGCGAACGCCAGTCGGTCTTGCGCCACTCTGTCGCCTCTTCGGGTTCTTGCCCGCTTTTAGCGGCGTGCTTCGCCCATTGCAGCACGGCAAACAGCGCGATGCACAGCACACCCCAAACCGGGTGATCCTGCCAAATCAATAACCAACCGACGATCAAAAGCGCCCAGGCGGCCATGGCGATATCCTTTTCGAAGAGAAAACCGCCTGATTCTAGCTCAGGCGGTTAGTGGGGTTGAAGCCTATGCCATGAATAATTAGCCGTTAAATAGAAAGGTAATAATTTCAGCGTTATTTCTGTGACTATGAAGATCACATAAATAACGCTTCACCGAGTGGTCCCAGCGTAAAAACATAACTCTCTGTATCTCAATAAATATTTATTGCTCGATTAAAAAAACAGAAAGCGTAAAGAGAAAAAATCGCAATAATTTGTACATATTCTAAACATTGACTATGTTTAGACATACTATTTATATGCAGGAAAAAATACCGAATAAAAAATCAGAAAGGCGCTTAAAAAATTAACACAACCTTGCTTACCGCGAGGAAGAAAAACTCTTTTCCAGCAATATTCCGAGGATATTTTATCTCCACGGAACGGGTAACTTTGCGTTTTATCAGGCCAATAGGCTACACACCGCAATTAATATCATTATTAGCATTCCGGAGACCGACAATGAAAATCGTTACGGGCATTATCCTTACCTCTGTAGCCGCCTTCAGCGGCGCGGCTTACGCGGCCGATGCACAACCTACCACCGGCAACGCGGAAGTGATGCTGGAACACGTGCACGCCGTGATGGAAAACGGCAGCCCGGCGCCGCAGCACGACGCCGCCTGCCAAAAAGAACTTTCCATGCCGGAATCGAAATATATCGGCATGAAGGTCAAAACCGATTACACCATCAACAGCAGCACCATGATGATGTCGGCCAAGTCGATGTTCCCATCGCCGGATTCCATGAAACCCATGGAGCTGACGGTCGATCTCTCCGCGCTGGGCCTGGCGGATGTGTATGCCTTCGGCGCCTTTAAACCGGCCGCATTGCCGCAGGCCTATATTTATTTCACCATCGACAAGGATTTTAAAAATCCGGTCAGCACCTTTATGATCATTAACCAAGGCAAGCAATATAACTGCGTGATCTCCAGCTCGAATAAAATGATGAGCAAAGAGATGCGCGGCAAGATGATGATGAAGAAACAGTAACGGAATGAAAAACGGCGCTTCCCGCAACAGGAAGCGCCGTCAGCAAAGCCTTAAATCAGACCAGGATTGTATTTCTGGTTGAACTTCTCTTCCGATTGGAACAGATAAATAATGCCTTCGATAAAGCCGACAATCGATGGGATCCCCGTCCAGCAGAACAGCAGGTAGAACAGCCCCCACCACTTCATCCCCAGGTAAAACTTGTGAATGCCCAGTCCGCCCAGGAAGATGGCCAACAGGGCCGCCGCGAGCTTGTCTTTTCTGCTCATAGTTCACTTCTCCTAACTTCTCACCGAACCACCGGCATGCATAAAAACGGATGCCGCTCCACAGAGCGCCGCATCGCAATGCTTGAGGAGGAAAACATTCATCCATCAAGGCTCAACAGGGGTAATTATAACAGTGATTAATTAAACGGTTGTTTAACCAGCGAAAGGATAAGCAGAGGGAGTATGGAGAGGATGGTGCCGATAATAGGAGTCGAACCTACGACCTTCGCATTACGAATGCGCTGCTCTACCAACTGAGCTATATCGGCATCGAGCCGGGCCTGCGGGGCAAGCCGGAAGTGCGTTGAACAAGGTAGACCTGCGCGCGAAATGAGTCAATAGCCGCCGGGGCGTTTGGTTGTTTTGCAAGCAACCAGACTGTCGTGCAGTCCCCCTTTTCCAAAAACAATCAGGGCGCAGCATGGTGCGCCCTGACCTCTTTATGACCGCAATGCGGCCTTAGCTGCGCACCAGATCGTCGCCGTAGCCAATCCACTTGTAGGTGGTCAGCGCGTCCAAGCCCATCGGGCCGCGGGCGTGCAGTTTCTGGGTGCTCACCGCCACTTCCGCGCCCAGGCCGAACTGGCCGCCGTCGGTGAAGCGGGTGCTGGCGTTGACGTACACCGCCGAGGAGTCCACCGCACGCACGAAGTGCTCGGCGCTGCTCAGCGAGCGGGTGAGGATCGCGTCGGAGTGGTTGGTGCCGTGGGTGCGGATGTGGTCGATGGCCTGATCGATATCGTCCACCAGCAACACGTTCAGATCCAGAGACAGCCATTCGTCGTCGTAATCCTCCGCATTCACCGGCACCACCGTCGCCGGGCCGCCCTGCAGCAGCGGCAACGCGTTTTCCGCCGCGTGCAGCGTCACGCCCGCCGCCGCCATTTTGGCGCTCAGCGCCGGCAGGAACTCGCCGGCAATGCTGCGGTTCACCAGCAGCGTCTCCAGCGAGTTACAGGCGCTCGGGCGCTGGATCTTGGCGTTTTCAATCACCGTCAGCGCCTTGTCGAAATCAACGTCGGCATCCACGTAGGTGTGGCACACGCCGATGCCGCCGGTGATCACCGGGATGGTCGATTGCTCGCGGCACAGCTTGTGCAGGCCGGCGCCGCCGCGCGGGATCAGCATGTCGACGTAGCGATCCAGGCGCAGCAGTTCGTTCACCAGCGCGCGATCCGGGCTGTCGATCGCCTGCACCGCCGCCGCCGGCAGGCCACACTGTTCCAACGCCTGCTGGATCACTTTCACCGTCGCCTGGTTGGTGTTGTGTGTCTCTTTACCGCCGCGCAGGATCACTGCGTTGCCGGTCTTCAGGCACAGGCTGGCGACGTCGATGGTGACGTTCGGCCGCGCCTCGTAAATCACGCCGATCACGCCGAGCGGCACCCGCCGGCGCTCCAGCTTCAGCCCGCTGTCCAGCAGGTTGCCGTCCAGCACGTGGCCGACCGGATCGTTCAGGCGGCACACCTGGCGCACGTCGTTGGCGATCGCCGCCAGCCGCGCCGGGGTCAGCAACAGGCGATCGAGCAGCGCTTCGCTCATACCGGTGGCGCGCGCCTGCGCCATGTCTTGTTCGTTCGCCAGCAGGATCGCTTCACTGTTGGCTTCCAACCTGTCGGCCATCACCGACAGCACCTGATTCTTCTTCGCCGTGCTCAGCACCGCCAGCTGCCAGGAGGCCTGCTTGGCGGCCTTCCCCATCTGCTCCAGCATGCTCACTCCTTAACTGACAATCATATCGTCGCGGTGCACTGCCACCGGACCGTATTCATAACCGAGGATTTCGCTGATTTCCTGCGAGTGGTGCCCGGCGATCATGCGCATCGCGTCGCTGTTGTAGCGGCTGACGCCGTGCGCCAGATCGCGCCCCGCCTGGTTGCGGATGCGGATCACTTCGCCGCGCGAGAAGTCGCCCTTCACTTCGCGGATGCCTTTCGGCAGCAGCGAGCTGCCGCGCGCCATCATCGCTTCCACCGCACCGTCGTCGACGGTGATCTCACCGGCCGGCGGCGCGCCGAAGATCCAGCGCTTGCGGTTTTCCAGCGGGGTTTCCAGCGCGTGGAAACGGGTGCCCACCGGTTTGCCTTCAATCACGTCCGCCACCACGCCCGGCTTGCTGCCCGCGGCGATCACCACGTCGATGCCGGCGCGGCAGGCCACATCGGCCGCCTGCAGCTTGGTGCCCATGCCGCCGGTGCCCAGACCGGAGACGCTGTCGCCGGCGATGGCGCGCAGCGCGTCGTCAATGCCGTGCACTTCACGGATCAGTTCGGCCTGCGGGTTGTTGCGCGGATCGGCGGTGTAGAGGCCCTGCTGATCGGTCAGCAGCAGCAGTTTGTCGGCCCCGGCCAGAATGGCCGCCAGCGCCGACAGGTTATCGTTGTCGCCCACCTTGATTTCGGCGGTGGCGACGGCGTCGTTCTCATTGATTACCGGCACGATGCGGTTGTCCAGCAGCGCCGTCATGGTGTCGCGCGCGTTGAGGAAGCGCTCGCGGTCTTCCAGATCGGCGCGCGTCAGCAGCATCTGCCCGACGTGAATGCCGTAAATGGAGAACAGCTGTTCCCACAGCTGGATCAGCCGGCTCTGCCCCACCGCCGCCAGCAGCTGCTTGGAGGCGATGGTGGCGGGCAGCTCGGGATAACCCAGGTGCTCGCGCCCGGCGGCGATGGCGCCGGAGGTGACGATGACAATGCGGTGGCCCGCGGCGTGTTGCTGCGCGCACTGGCGCACCAATTCGACGATGTGGGCGCGGTTAAGACGCAGCGAGCCGCCGGTCAACACGCTGGTGCCCAATTTCACAACCAATGTCTGGCTGCCGTTCATAGTATTTCTGCCGTGTGTAATGATGAGAAGAAGAGTGCAAAGGTCTTTGTAACAGGAGAGACGCGTTATGCCAACAGGCACAACGCGAAATCAGCACAATACGTGGTCAAACGGGGTCAGGCGGAGAGTTTGATCAGTTTTTCTTTGAAATCGTCGGCGGGTTCCAGCCCCAGTTCCATGGTCGCCAGCAGCTCGCCCAGGCGGCGATGGAAGTCGCGCAGGGTGTCTTCCAGTTTGGCGCTCACTTCATCATCCTTAATGTTTTGCGCCGTCCAGTCGCCTTCTTTGTCGAACAGGCCGAATTGGTACGAATAGGTGAAGCGCGCCTCTTCCGCCTGCAGCTCCATCCACCAGCCCCAGAACTCACGCTTCTCCGGAGCGGGCTTTACATTGACGCAGACGGCCAAACAATCAAAGAAAAACCGGTCGTTCTCACATTGCCCTTCACGCAGGTACGGCCCCAAGCTGGCAAAACGTTTCATTAGTCGGCTTTTAGGGTGACCACTCGGTAACGTCATTCTCTAACCTCCTCAATGTAGACCACTCTTTTTAACAAACTGTTAAAATTTAGCAACTAATTAACGCATTTTATCCTTCAGCCAACCGGACATCTGCAGCAACGCCCGATGGAAGCTGTCGTAAACCGGGGTGCGCGGGATGGCGATCAGCTTGCCGCTCACCGAAGAGGTGACGATCAGCTGCGACTCCTCTTTCGGGCTGAGCGTATCGCGCTCCCAGTAGCCGGAGATCATCGGCGTCGGGCAGCGGCGCCCCAGCAGCCCCTGCATTTTCAGCGAGTAGCTGTTCAGTTCCACCTTCAGCACGTTGTCCGAGGCGTTAGCCATGCCCATGCGGCTGGCCAGCACGTCCATATACATGTCCGGCACGTTCAGCTGGGTGCTGCTGTCACACAGCAGGCGATGCACCACCGGCCCCAGGCAGGCCACGCCGCGCAGCCGCTGCGGCTCCAGGTAGGCCAATCGCACCGCCACGTTGGCGCCGAAACGGAAGCCGAAGGCGCTCACCCGCTGATGATCCACCCACGGCACCGAGGCCAACTGGATCAGCACCTGCTGGTGCAGGTAGCTGGAGTCCTGCGTCAGCTTCCATTTGCAGGAGGAGCCGATCGACGGCATATCGAGCGTCAGCATGGCGATGCCGTGCGGCGCCAGGTAGTCGCGGAACAGGCGGTGGTAGTCGGTCTGCAACGTGTCGAGGCTGCCGCACATCAGCACCGTCGGGAACGGCGCTTCGCCCTTCTCGGGCATGTGCAGGAAACCGGTGACGCAGCCGCCGCCTTCGATGCGGAACTCCAGCTCTTTCAGCTGATACGGCAACAGCAGCGCCGCCTCTTCGTAAGCGCGGTTGGCGAGCATCTCCGCCTGTTCAGCCAGCTCGTCGCCCTTCAGGTGCGGGTAACCGGCGATGCTGTACAGGCTCGCGGCCTTCAGCCAGTACTCGCCGCCGACCAGCGGATCCTGCTGCTCCATCGCCCGCTGCTGCCACTGCATGCCCTGATGGATCCACTCGTAGATCCAGTTGCCATTGCGGTAGCCCACCACGGTATCCAGCCGCTGCGGATTGCTGCGCTCGGCGTCCGAGGCGGCGATACGCGCCAGCACTTCGTGGATTTCGATCGGGCTGACGCCGCGCCAGGCCCACAGCAGCGGGTTCAGCATGCGATACCAGCTGCCGGTAGTGTCGCCTTCCAATGCGGAATGCATGGCGGCGCTCACTTTGTTGCGCGCGCGCAGCACCAGCGTCGAGGTTTCAGGGTGTTTGAATTTGGGCTTGAAAAGAATTTCAGAAAGGTTGGCCTGTGCCATGGTAACAACAGCCTCCGTAAATCTGGCGATAGGCCGCAAAAGGCCTACTTAACTGGAGGTAGTGTACCTAACTCTGGCGGGATAAACCAAGATAACGCAAACGCCCGGCATAACCGGGCGTTGGGCTGGAACTGGCTGGACTTAGCGACCGCCGATAGGGGGAACGAAGCTGACGCCCATGTCCCACGGCTGTTCGATCCAGGTATCCTGCGGGATGTCGACTTCGTAGTCGTCCACCAGCGGACGGCCCGCCGGCTTGGCGAAGATGGTGACGAAATGCGCTTTCGGATACATGTCGCGGATCGCTTTCGCGGTGCCGCCGGTATCCACCAGATCGTCCACCACGATGAAGCCTTCACCGTCGCCTTCGGCGCGCTTGAGCACTTTCATTTCGCGCTGGTTGTCATGGTCATAGCTGGAAATGCAGACGGTATCCACATAGCGGATGCCCAGCTCGCGCGCCAGCAGACCCGCCGGCACCAGGCCGCCGCGGCTGACGGCAATGATGCCCGTCCATTTGTCGGCAGGCAGCAGGCGGTGCGCCAGCTTGCGTGCGTGTATTTGCAGCATATCCCAGGTAACAACGTATTTTTCGCTCATAGAATCGTGTCCCAGCCGGCTGGTGAAGCGGCTTACTTTATAGTTCAGGGGAAAAAAGGTTGCGCGAGATTATAGAGACTGGCCGCGTTGAATTCCAGCTGTACCGAGGAAAACCTCGCGATTTCCGCCGGGCGGCTTTTCGGTGATTGATGCTGAAAAAACGAGCGTTCCCGCAGCGAAGCCGTGTGATCAAGCGCTTAAACCGCACAATACGGGGCGCGCACCGCCGGAAATAAAGTGATATTCTCTGACGATCGTGCCACGACGCACAGATACCCGCTCACCTTAACCGCGCGGCACGCCCGTCCTGTCGGAGCTTGCCGTCACAGGAGACTTATAGTGTCTGAATTGTCTCAGCTTTCGCCACAGCCGCTGTGGGATATTTTCGCCAAGATCTGTTCTATCCCGCACCCTTCTTATCATGAAGAAGCGCTGGCGCAGCACATCCTCACCTGGGCCAAAGAAAAGAACCTGCACGCCGAGCGCGATCAGGTCGGCAATATCCTGCTGCGCAAACCGGCCACCAAAGGCATGGAAAATCGCAAGCCGGTGGCGCTGCAAGCGCACCTGGACATGGTGCCGCAAAAGAATAACGACACCGTGCACGACTTCGCCAAGGATCCGATCCAGCCTTATATCGCCGGCGAGTGGGTGAAAGCGCGCGGCACCACGCTGGGCGCCGACAACGGCATCGGCATGGCCTCCGCCCTGGCGGTGCTGGCCGACGACAGCGTTGAGCACGGCCCGCTGGAAGTCCTGCTGACCATGACCGAAGAAGCGGGGATGGACGGCGCCTTCGGGCTGCAGCCGAACTGGCTGCAGGCGGACATCCTGATCAATACCGATTCCGAAGAAGAAGGCGAAATCTACATGGGTTGCGCCGGCGGTATCGACTTCATCACTACCCTGCCGCTGCAGCGCGAAGCGGTGCCGGCCGGTTACCAAACCCTGAAGCTGACCCTCAAGGGCCTGAAAGGCGGCCATTCCGGCGCCGAGATCCACGTCGGGCTGGGCAACGCCAACAAACTGCTGGCGCGCTTCCTGTTCGCCCATGCGGAGGCGCTGAACCTGCGCGTGCTGGACCTGAACGGCGGCACCCTGCGCAACGCCATCCCGCGTGAAGCCTCCGCGGTGGTAGCGGTGCCGGCAGAAAAAGCCGACGCGCTGAAAGCGCTGAGCCAAGAGTTCCTGGCCGTGCTACAGAACGAACTCTCCGCCAAAGAGAAGAACATCACCGTGCTGCTGGAGCCGACCACCAGCGCTTCGCAGGCGCTGAGCGCCGACAGCCAGCAACGCTTCCTGGCGCTGCTGAACGGCACGCCGAACGGCGTGATCCGCATGAGCGACGCGGTCAAAGGCGTGGTGGAAACCTCTCTGAACGTCGGCGTAGTCACCACCAGCGAAAACGAAGCGGAAATCATCTGCCTGATCCGCTCCCTGATCGACAGCGGCAAAGATTACGTTGTCGAGATGCTGACCGCGCTGGGCCAACTGGCCGGCGCCAACGTGGCGCCGAAGGGGGGCTACCCGGGCTGGCAGCCGGACGCCGACTCACCGGTGATGCACCTGGTGCGCGAGCTGTATCAGGAGCTGTTCAACAAGACGCCGAACATCATGGTGATCCACGCCGGTCTGGAATGCGGTCTGTTCAAAAAGCCGTATCCAAACATGGATATGGTATCGATCGGGCCAACCATCACCGGCCCGCACTCGCCGGATGAGCAAGTGCATATCGAAAGCGTCGGTCTGTACTGGAAGCTGCTGACCTCGCTGCTGAAAGCGATCCCTGAGCGCGCGTAATCTGCGCGCTTAACGCAAAAAGCCGGCGACTCGCCGGCTTTTTTATTCCCAAGGCAGCGCCAGCTGCCGCTCCAGCTGCGGATCGAGCAGCGTCACATGCAACCCCACCAGCCGCACGCCGCGCCCTTCACGCCGCTCGCGCCACGCCTGCCGCGCCACCTCCAGCAAATCCTGCCGGTTCAACACCGGGAAGACGTGCTCCTGGGTGGTTTGCTGAAAATCCTGAAACTTCAGCTTCACGCCCTGCCGGGCGATGTGCAGATCCGGCTTTACCTTGCGCAGCCGCATCTCCAGCTCGGGATAGAGTTTGTCGATAATCAGCGTTTCGCAGTCTTCCCAGTCGTGAATGTCTTCCGCCAGCGTGCGCTCCACCCCCACCGATTTGCGCAGCCGCTCCGCTAAGATTTCGCGCCGATCGATGCCCTGACACCGCTCCCACAACACCCGGCCAAACTTGCCGAAGCGCTTGAGCAGCTGCGCCAAATCGTATTGCTGCACGTCGGCGCAGGTGATAAGCCCCACCTCTTCCAGCCGCTTGGCAGTCACCTTGCCGACGCCGGGGATCTTGCTGAGCGGCAGCTGCTGCAAAAACGCCGGCACCTGCGCTGGCGTGATCACGTATTGCCCGTTCGGCTTGTTCATCTCAGAGGCGATTTTGGCGAGAAACTTGATCGGCGCGACGCCGGCCGACGCGGTGAGGTTCAGTTCGTCGGCGATCGCCTGGCGGATCTCCTGGGCGATCAGCGTCGCCGAACCATTGCATTGCGGGCTGTCTGTCACGTCGAGATAGGCTTCATCGAGCGACAGCGGCTCGATCAACGGGGTATAGCGGGCGAAGATTTCGCGGATGTGCAGCGAGGCCTCTTTGTAGGCTGCCATGCGCCCCGGCAGCAGGGTGAGATGCGGGCACAGCTTGAGCGCCATCGCCGTGGACATGGCGCTGTGTACGCCATAGCGCCGCGCCGGGTAGTTGGCGGTGCTGATCACCCCGCGCCGATCGGCGCTGCCGCCAATCGCCAGCGGAATATCGCGCAGGCTGGGATCGTCGCGCATTTCCACCGCCGCGAAGAAGCAGTCCATATCGACATGAATGATTTTACGCATCGCACCCTCCAGTAACACTGTATAAGTATACAGTCAGATACCGAAAGCTCAAGGCCGCGGAGCTCGAGGAAAGCGGCGTTTCCGCCAGATATTTCCGCGTTGTTAAAAAAGCTTAATTTTTCAATAGTATGATTTCCGCCATCCCGTTCGGCTCTCCACAACGATAACGACAAGGTATCCTACATGATCAGATTTTCTCATTTGCTGCTGGCTTCCGCGCTGTCGCTGAGCGCGCTGGCGGCCAGCGCCGCCGCCGGTCATGCGCCGGCGATCGTCGCCCACCGCGGCGGCACCGCCGATGCGCCGGAAAACACCCGCATCGCTATCGAAACGGCATTGAAAAACGGCGCCGACGCCATTTGGATCACCCTGCAAGAATCCAAAGACGGCGTCATCGTGCTGTACCGCCCCTCGGATCTGAAAGCGTTGACCAACCGGCAGGGCCCGGTCTCTGCCTATACCGCCGCGCAGCTGGCCGAGACCGACGCCGGCTGGGCCTTCGCCAAGGGTGACGCCCACCCGTTCCGCGGCCAGGGCATCGGCATTCCGCGGCTCGACGACGTGCTGAAGGCGTTTCCGCACGTCACCTTTTATCTGGACATCAAATCCCCGGACGCCGATCCGGCGCAGTTTGGCCAGGCGCTGCTGGCGACGTTGCAAAGCACCAACAGCCTGAACCGCACCCGCGTCTACTCTACCGACGCCAAATACCTGCAGGCGCTGCCGCCGGCCATCCCGCGCTTTGAAAGCCGCGACGAGACCCGCACGCTGCTGGCCAACGTCACCATGGCGCACCAGTGCGACGTCAAACCGGACAACCGGCAGCCGCGCTGGTACGGGCTGGAGCTGAAACGCGAGGTGGAGGTGGTAGAGAAATATACCCTCGGCGAAGGGCGTTCGAAGGCATTTCTGACCTGGGATAAAGAGTCGATGGACTGTTTCCGCTCGCAGGGCCCGGCGCACATCATCCTGTTCGGGGTCAACTCGCCGCAGGAATATCAGCAGGCGCTGGCGCTGGGCGCCGACGGCGTGATGGTTAACTCCCCGGCCGAGGCGAAAAGCTTCCGCAAGGCGAAATAAATAACCGGCTACGGCATAAGGCGGTTCGACATCCCACCTTATGCCCGTATGGCTTTCAACATCCGTTAGCGAGCAGGAACTACCTGGATGATGCCATTTTCATTGCGAACACTAAACCCAACGCCGAATAGCCGGGCGGCAGGCTCAAGGCCTTTATTTCGTTTATCCGGCGACAACAGCGTCACCGATACCCCGTAAGACTTCCCGTCTTCGAATTTATAATTATCGTCGGGAATGCACGTAGCCGCGGTGACCGCAGGCATCTCGTTATCCGTGAAGTGCTTGCCTAAGATAGCGTTGGCGTTGCCGATTTCTTCGATAATGACGCCGGCCAAGCGCTCGTCCCCTTCAGGTTGAACCCGCACACAAACGTGGTTATCAACGACAGTGACGTTGGCCGCGTAGTTTTTTGGCCTCGGATCGTTCATGTGCATGCAGCCGGCGAGCAGCAAAGCCAGTGTTCCAACCAAAATAATGCGGTTCATCCTGTTACCTCTGCTTAAGAAACTGAGAAAGCGTATATTCGTATTTTCTGGCGATCGTTTTATCCGTTACGCCCTGAAAATTCACGCCATTGTTAATCGCGCCCAGCCAAACGTTCATGCGCCTTTCGGCAAGGCCTCAAATAAAAAACCCGGCCAAGGCCGGGTTTTCGCTACAGCTACAGAATGCGGTGCTTTTCCAACTGCTCGCGCCGCTGCGCCGCTTTGGCTTCGCGTTTTTTGCGCGCATCGCACGGCTCCGGGCAGTCGCAGACTTTCTCCATGCCCAGCGCGGTGATGCCGCCGCAGCTGCCCTGCAGGCTTTTGCGTTTGAACACATAGCCCAGCGACATGCCGCCGACGATCAGCAGAAACAACACGAAGGTAGCGGCGAATACCGTCAACATAGCAACCTCACGAACGCTTTTTCAGATAGGGCTTGAACGCGTCTGAATAACGCTCCTCAAAGCCGTCGGCGGTTTTCACGATCATGAACACCGGGATGCCGAGCAGGTTGGCCAGCGCCATGCCGCGCTCCGGCCCCATCACGTTCAGGCCGGTGGATAGGCCGTCGGCGGTCATGCAGGTCGGGCTCAGCACGGTGATCGACACCAACCGATGATGGATTGGGCGCCCGGTGATCGGATCGATGGTGTGCGAATAGCGCACCCCGTCTTGCTCGAAGTAGTTGCGATAGTCACCCGAGGTGGCGATCGACATCTCCCCGGGTTGGATCACCAGCTGCGCCTGCTGCTGCGTACCGGCGGTCGGGCGCTCGATGGCGATGCGCCACGGCTTTTGTTCGCCGTTATGCCCGCGCGTGCGCACCTCGCCGCCGATATCCACCATGTAGTTCTTCACATGCCGGGACTGCAGATATTCCGCCACCACGTCCACGCCATACCCTTTGGCGATCGACGACAGATCGACGTACAGCTCAGGGATGCTTTTCACCAGCGCGCTGCCCTGCACCGACAGTTTGTCGGCGCCGGTCCAGGCGCGGCGATGCTCCAGCTCCGCCTCGCTCGGCACTTTGTCCGGCCGCCCTTCCGGGCCGAAGCCCCACAGGTTGACCAGCGGCCCGACGGTCACGTCCAGCGCGCCATCGGTGACGCGGTTGATGCGCAGCGCTTCGCGCACCACTTCGGCGGTGGCCGGCGAAACCGGGAACGGCCGGTCAATGTCGCGGCTGGCGTTGAAGCGGCTCAGCTCGGAATCCGGCCGGTAGGTGGACATCTGATCGTTCACCTGCTCCAGCCGTTTGTCGATCTCCGCCTGCATCTCGCGCGCCGACGGCGTATCTTCGCCGGTCACGTAACGGATCGAATACGAGGTGCCCATGGTTTTACCCGTCAGGTCCACCTGTTCCGGCCCGCAGCCGGTCAGCAGCAGGGTGGCGCTCAGCGCCACGCCCGTCAGCCAGTTCTTCATCGCCAATGCGCGCATTTAGCCACCAAAGTCATCCAGCATGATGTTTTCGTCTTCGACGCCCAGATCTTTGAGCATCTTGATCACCGCGGCGTTCATCATCGGCGGCCCGCACATGTAAAACTCGCAGTCCTCCGGCGCCGGATGGTTCTTCAGGTAGTTCTCCAGCAGAACATTATGGATAAAGCCGGTGTAGCCGGTCCAGTTATCTTCCGGCTGCGGATCCGACAGCGCCACGTGCCAGGTGAAGTTTTCGTTCTCCGCCTGCAGCTGGTTGAAGTCGTCTTCATAGAACATCTCGCGCAGCGAACGCGCGCCGTACCAGAAGGTGATCTTGCGTTTCGAGTTCAAACGCTTGAGCTGATCGAAGATGTGCGAACGCATCGGCGCCATGCCCGCGCCGCCGCCGATAAAGATCATTTCGGCGTCGGTGTCCTTGGCGAAGAACTCGCCGAACGGCCCGGAGATGGTCACCTTGTCGCCCGGCTTCAGCGACCAGATATAGGAAGACATGATGCCCGGCGGCACGTCCGGATTGTTCGGCGGCGGCGTGGCGATACGCACGTTGAGCATGATGATGCCCTTCTCTTCCGGGTAGTTGGCCATCGAGTAGGCGCGCACCGTGGTGTCGTTCACCGTCGAACGGTAGCGGAACAGGTTGAACTTGTCCCAGTCGCCGCGATACTCCTGCGGCACGTCGAAGTCGGCGTAACTGATGTCGTGCGCCGGCGCTTCGATCTGGATGAAACCGCCCGCGCGGAACGGCACGTCTTCGCCATCGGGGATCTTCAGCTTCAGCTCTTTGATAAAGGTGGCTTTGTTATCGTTGGAGATAACCTCGCACTCCCATTTCTTCACGCCGAAGATCTCTTCCGGCAGCTCGATCTTCAGGTTCTGCTTCACGTTCACCTGGCACGCCAGGCGGCACCCTTCTTTCGCTTCGCGCTTGTTGATGTGCGAGAGCTCGGTCGGCAGGATATCGCCGCCGCCCTCTTTGATCACCACCCGGCACTGGCCGCAGGAGCCGCCGCCGCCGCAGGCCGAGGAGACGAAGATCCCCTGGCTGGAGAGCACGTTGAGCAGCTTGTCGCCCGCCGGCGCATGGAAGCTCTTATCCAGATCGCCGTTGATTTCCACCGCGATGTCGCCGGTGTTCACCAGCTTCGATTTGGCGAACAGGATCAGCAACACCAGCACCATCACGATGGCGGTGAACATCGCTACGCCTAAAATAATTTCCATAAATTCTTCCCGCCTTTACAACTGAACACCGGAGAAGGACATGAAGCCCAGCGCCATCAGTCCGGTGGTGATAAAGGTAATGCCCAGACCGCGCAGCCCTGCCGGCACGTTGGCATACTTGAGTTTTTCGCGGATCCCCGCCATGGCGACGATCGCCAGCATCCAGCCGGTGCCGGAACCAAAGCCGTACACCACCGATTCGGCGAAGTTGTAGTCGCGCTGCACCATGAAGGACACGCCACCGAAGATGGCGCAGTTCACGGTGATGAGCGGCAGGAAGATGCCGAGCGCGTTATACAGCGACGGGAAGAAACGATCGAGGATCATCTCCAGAATCTGCACCAGCGCCGCAATCACGCCGATGAAGGTGATGAAGTTGAGGAAGCTCAGATCGACGCCTTCCACCAGCGCGCCGTCGCGCAGGATCAGGTTGTAGACCAGGTTGTTCACCGGCACCGAAATGCCGAGCACGATGGTCACCGCGATGCCCAGGCCAAAGGCGGTCGAGACCTTCTTCGACACCGCCAGGAAGGTGCACATCCCGAGGAAGAACGCCAGCGCCATGTTCTCAACGAACACCGCGCGCACAAACAGGCTGATATAGTGTTCCATCGGCCTTTACTCCTTTTCGATCTGCGCCGGCTTCAGGGTGCGCAGCACCCAGATCAGCAGGCCGATGATGAAGAACGCGCTCGGCGCCAGCAGGAACAGGCCGTTCGGCTGATACCAGCCGCCGTTCTGCACCGTTTCCAGCACCGGCACGCCGAACAGCTTGCCGGAGCCGATCAGCTCGCGCAGGAAACCGACCAGCACCAGGATCACCCCGTAACCCAGCCCGTTG
The DNA here is from genome assembly GCF_903970925.1 of Serratia sp. ME47. Taxonomy (NCBI): domain Bacteria; kingdom Pseudomonadati; phylum Pseudomonadota; class Gammaproteobacteria; order Enterobacterales; family Yersiniaceae; genus Serratia; species Serratia sp. ME47. The sequence goes on from NZ_CAJCKE010000006.1 coordinate 219,535, forward strand.
CCGATGCCGTCCATAAAGCTCTCGATCGGCGGCGACTTCATGGCGTAGGCCTCGGCGCGCCCCATCACGATGCAGTTGGTGATGATAAGGCCGACGAACACCGACAGCTGCTTGGAGATCTCGAACGCATAGGCGCGCAACAGCTGATCGACCACGATCACCAGCGAGGCGATGATCGCCATTTGCACGATGATGCGCACGCTGTTGGGAATATGATGACGGATCAGCGAGATGAAGAAGCTGGAGAACGCGGTCACCAGCGTCACCGCAATGGTCATCACCACCGCCGTTTCCAGCTTGGTGGTCACCGCCAGCGCCGAACAGACGCCCAGCACCTGCAGGGCGATCGGGTTATTGTCGAACAGCGGCCCCAGCAGGACCCGCTTTATCTCTTTGGAATCAGCCATTTTTCAGCGCTCCTTCACGAACTTTTTTCAGGAACGGGCCGAAGCCGTGCTCGCCCAACCAGAAATCAAACGTATGCTGTACGCCGTTGGAGGTCAGCGTGGCGCCGGACAGGCCGTCCACCCCGTGTACGTCCCCCTGACGCGCGCCGCCTTTCACCACGCGGATCGCCGGCTGGCCGTTGTCATCGAACAGCTGCTTGCCGACCCACTGCTGGCGCCAGGACGGGTTCTCGACCTCACCGCCCAGCCCCGGCGTTTCCCCCTGGTCGTAGTAGGTGATGCCCTTGACCGTGTTGCCGTCGTTATCCAATGCCACGAAGGCGTACATCATCGACCACAGACCGGTGCCGTATACCGGCAACACAATCTTGTTCACCTGGCCGCTTTCATCGCGCACCAGGTAGATTTCCGCCTGGTTGCTGCGGCGCTTGATGCCGGCCGGATCGTCGCCCGCGGGCAACGCCACGCTTTTGGCGTCGTCGCGCAGCGCGGCGCCCAGATCGAACGCCGCCGCCTTGCCGGCGACAAATTCGCCGCTGTTCAGATCCACCAGGCGCGGTTCGATGCGCTCGCTGTACAGGCGCTTGACCTGCTCGCTCTCCATTTTCGGCTGCAACAGGCCGGCTACGTCGAGAATATTGCGCTGCTTGTCGAGCAGCTTTTGCTCCTGCTGTTTGGACTTCAGGCCGACGGCGGAGCCCGCCACCACCACTGAACACACCAGACACAGCAGCAGCACTACCAGCAGCGTTTTACCGATGCCGTCGTTTTTCGCTTCATTCGCCACGGGCTTTTCTCCGCTTGATGTTGGCCTGCACCACCAGATAATCGAACAGCGGCGCGAACAGGTTGGCGAACAGGATCGCCAGCATCATGCCTTCCGGATAGGCGGGGTTGACCACCCGGATCAGCACGCACATCACGCCGATCAGAATGCCGTACCACCATTTCCCCTTGTTGGTGAAGGAGGCGGAAACCGGGTCGGTCGCCATAAAGATCATGCCGAAGGCGAAGCCGCCCAGCACCAGATGCCAGTACCACGGCATGGCAAACATCGGGTTGGTGTCCGAACCGATGGCGTTGAACAACAGGGCGGAAGCCACCATGCCGAGCATCACGCCGGCGACGATGCGCCAGGAGGCCACGCGGCCGAACAGGATAATCGCCCCGCCGATCAGGATCATCAGCGTGGAGACTTCACCGATGGAGCCGGGAATGTTGCCGAGGAAGGCGTCCAGCCAACTGATGGACTGGCCGGTGGCCACGTTGCTCAGGCTGTGCGCCCCGCCAGCGCTCCACTGCGCCAGCGGCGTCGCGCCGGAGAAACCGTCCGCGGAGGTCCACACCAAGTCACCGGAGATCTGCGCCGGATAGGCGAAGAACAGGAAGGCGCGGCCGGCCAGCGCCGGGTTGAGGAAGTTGCGCCCGGTGCCGCCGAAGATCTCTTTGGCCACCACCACGCCGAAGGTGATGCCCAGCGCGGCCTGCCACAGCGGCAGGGTCGGCGGCACGATCAGCGCGAACAGAATAGAAGTGACGAAGAAGCCTTCGTTGACCTCATGCTTGCGGATAATGGCGAACAGCACTTCCCAGAAGCCGCCGACGACGAACACCACGGCGTAGATCGGCAGGAAGTAACAGGCGCCCAGCACCATCTTGCTGACCCAGCCGGCGTCGGCCGCCAGCGAGGCGCCGAGCCACTGCGCCAGGCGATAATGCCAGTCGCCCGCCAGCACCTGTTGCAGCGCGTCGCCGCTGTACAGATGGTGCAGCGCCGGGATCGCCTGCTGGCCGACGTTGTACATGCCCCAGAACATCGCCGGGAACACCGCCAGCCACACCAGGATCATCATGCGTTTCAAATCGATGGCGTCGCGCACGTGCGAAGCGCCGCGCGTCACCGTGCCGGGGGTATAAAACACCGTGGTGGTCGCTTCATACAGCGGGTACCACTTTTCCAGTTTGCCGCCCGGCGTGAAGTGATGCTCTATCTTCTCAAAATAATTCTTCAGGCCCATCGGTTATCCTTCCTGCTCAATCTTGGTCAGCACCTCGCGCAGCACCGGCGCGTACTCATACTTGCCGGGGCAAACGAAGGTGCACAACGCCAGATCTTCCTCGTCCAGCTCCAGGCAGCCCAGCGCCTGCGCACTGTCGCTGTCGCCCGCCAGCAAATCGCGCAGCAGCAGCGTCGGCAAAATATCCAGCGGCATCACCCGCTCATAGTTGCCGATCGGCACCATGGCGCGTTCGCCGCCGTTAGTGGTGGTCGAGAAGGCGAACAGTTTGTTTTTCAGGAAGTGGCCCAGCGTGGTGCGGGTAATGGAGAACTTGTTCGGCGACGGCACGATCCAGCCGAACAGCTCTTTGTCGCGCCCTTCTTCCAGCACCGACACCTGCGAGTGGAAACGGCCCAGCCAGGCGTTCGGCCCGGCGGCCTGCATACCGTTCAGCACCGAACCGGAGATCACCCGGTTCTCGCCCTCTTTCAGGCGGCCGGCGGTCAGCTCATCGAGGCTGGCTCCCAGGCGGGTGCGCAGCAGCGTCGGCTGCGCCACCTGCGGCCCGGCCAGCGCCACGACCCGTTGGGTATCGAGCTTACCGGTGGTGAACAGGGTGCCGATGGCGATCGCGTCCTGGTAACCGATGTGCCAAACGGTTTTCTTCAGGCTGACCGGTTCAAGGAAGTGAATGTGGGTGCCCACCAGCCCGGCGGGATGCGGGCCGGCAAATTCGCTGTAGGCGATCTGCGGGCCGCTCTGCTGGCCAACCGAGGCGCCGGCGGCGTGGCATACGTGTACCTTACCCGCAGTCAGACGCGCCAAGACCACCAGCCCGGCGTTAAACGCCGCCTGCTGTTCGGCGATGATCACCTGCGGATCGGCGGCCAACGGTTGGGTATCCATCGCGGTGACGAAAATGGCGCGCGGTTCGCTGCCGGGGCTTGGCGTTTTGCTGAACGGGCGGGTGCGCAGCGCGGTCCACAGGCCGCTGGCGATCAGTTCGCTTTCGACCTGTTCGCGCGGCAGTTGGCTGAGTTCACCCAACGGATAATGCGCAAACTCGAGCTGATCGTCGCCGCCGTTTTCCAGCGCAATCACCACCGATTGCAAGACGCGCCGCTCGCCGCGGTTAATCGCGACGATGCGGCCGCTGGCGGGAGCCGTGAAGAAAACCCCGGGGTTTTTCTTATCTTCGAACAACGCCTGGCCTTTCTTAACGGTATCGCCTTCCTGCACCAGCATGGAGGGACGCATTCCGACATACTCTTCCCCAAGCAGGGCGACATGCTGAATGTTCGGGCCATCTTGGATCGCCTGAACCGGGGCTCCGGCTATCGGCAGATCTAACCCTTTTCTGATCTTAATCATAGGATTTATACGATGTAGTTTGGTTTACACGTCTGACCGGCCCCAGAGGCGGGTGCTGACGATGCCAGGATTGCCGGGCAGTGCGCACAACGGCACGCCCAACATGAACTTTCTCGCAGTGAAAAACTGGGGTAACGCGCATTCCCTTGAATCCCCCTTCCGTTGTTTGCGCGACAGTCGATGTGTTAACGGCATGTAGCCAAATAACCATCAAAACGGCCGGGTTATATGCCATAACTCTTGCCGCTTCAATCGCCACAGCGCGTTAAATTGAAGAGAGAATATTAACATTGTTCGCAACATTGTTCTGCGTTCCGTCGTGACTTGTGTCAAGCAAACGCAATTAAATTTCGCCTGTTTTTCACTACTTATCGTTAAAATCTGCCGGTCATTTCACTTTTATCGAGCTTTGTCGTTTTTTTATACATATCACGTATTGCTAAAAATAAACGCGCTGGTAATCTGGCGGTGTTTTGCAGCAGTAAAAACAATAATCAGTGGCACGCTGGCCAATCTCATTGCGCCGGCAGATAAATATAAGCAGGAATAATAATGAGCAAAATCGCGCTGTTGTTTGCGATGCTTGTTTCTATGCCGATGATCACGGCCTGCAGCGCCAGCGAGCAGGTACCCGAAGCGCCGGTAGTTAAACAGCAATTATTGGGGTCGCCGGTCTATATTCAGATCTTCAAAGAGGAACGCAAGCTGGAATTGTATGCCAAAATGGGCAATGAATTCCGCTTGGTCAATACGTTCCCGATCTGTAATTTCTCCGGCGGGCTGGGTCCTAAACGTCGTGAAGGCGACTTTAAAAGTCCGGAAGGCTTTTATAGCGTTGACGCGCGCCATCTGAAACCCGACAGCAAGTATTATCGGGCGATCAATATCGGTTTCCCTAATGATTACGATAAGTCGCAGGGCTATTCCGGCGCTTATCTGATGATCCACGGCGAATGTAAATCGATCGGCTGTTACGCGATGACCAACACCTATATGGATGAGATCTATCGCTACGTCGAAGCCGCCTTCGCCTATGGCCAAAGCCGCGTCGACATCAGCATCTACCCGTTCCGCATGACCGAACAGAACCTGAAGCGCCATGCGTCATCCAGCTATATCGCCTTCTGGCGCCAGCTGAAGCCGGGCTATGATTACTTCGCGAAGAACCACCAGCCGCCGATGATGACCGTGGACAACGGCCAGTATGTGCTGGGTCAACCGTTGATGAGCAGCGGCCAGATGACGCAGTACGCGTCAACCAGCCCGACGCCCAACACCAATCCCTTCGCTCAGAACAAGCCGCTCACCGAAGTGAAATAACGCGAACTCGCCTGGCTCAATCTTGTGCCAGGTTTCGTTGGCGGTCAGCGGTTGGGTGGCGATCACCGTGACCACATCGTTCGGTGTGGTCTGCTGCTGAAAATCGATCTCCACGTCCTGATCCAGTAGCGTCGCCTTGCCGAACGGCGCGCGGCGCGTGATCCAATACAGGTTGGTGGAGCAATAGGCCATCACGAAGCGCCCGTCCGACAACAGCATGTTAAATACCCCTTTCTTGCGCAGCTGGCTCGCCAACAGGCCGATATAGCGGAACACCGCCGGCCACTGGCTCGGCGTGCGCGGGTATTTCAACGCCAGCTGATGCAGCAGCCAGCAAAACGCGTATTCGCTGTCGGTCTGGCCGACCGGGCGAAACGTGCCGGTATCCAGTTGGCGATAGCCTTTCAATTGGCCGTTGTGCGCGTAGGTCCAGTTGCGGCCCCACAGTTCGCGGGTAAACGGATGGGTGTTTTCCAGCGCCACTTCGCCGCGGTTGGCCTGGCGAATATGGGACACCACCGCGCAAGACTTGATCGGATAGTCCTGCACCAGGCGGGCGATCGGCGAGTTGAAGCTCGGCTGCGGATCCTTGAATGTGCGGCAGCCGTTCCCTTCATAGAAGGTAATGCCCCAGCCATCCTTATGCGGCCCGGTGCGGCCGCCGCGCTGTACCAGGCCGGTAAAGCTGAAGCAGATATCGGTCGGTACGTTTGCGCTCATCCCGAGCAGTTCACACATCGCCAGCACTCCTTAACCACACTGACATACGCTGTGCGGGCGCGGCATGCATGCGGCGCCCGCTGTCTTATTCCTGGGGGAGCCGCAGCCCCCCCGAAGGCTATCAAGCCTTAACCATCTCTTTTTCGATCAGCTGAATCAAGATGTGAATCGCTTTGATGTGGATTTCCTGAATGCGATCGGCGTAGCCGAAGTGCGGCACACGGATTTCCACATCGGCGGAACCCGCCATTTTGCCGCCGTCCTTGCCGGTCAGGGTGATCACTTTCATCCCCTTGGCACGCGCCGCGTCGATGGCCTTGATGATGTTGCCGGAGTTGCCGGAGGTGGAAATGCCCAGCAGCACGTCGCCTTCGCGGCCCACCGCTTCCACATAGCGGGAGAACACATACTCATAGCCGAAGTCGTTGCTGACGCAGGACAGATGGCTCACGTCCGAGATGGCAATCGCCGGGTAGCCCGGGCGGTTTTCACGGTAGCGGCCGGTCAGCTCTTCGGCGAAATGCATCGCGTCGCAATGGGAACCGCCGTTGCCGCAGGAGATCACTTTACCGCCGGCTTTGAAGGAGTCCGCCAGCAGCACCGCCGCGCGTTGGATGGCGTCGATGTTGGCGTCGTCATTGATAAATTTCGCCAAGGTATCAGCCGCTTCGTTCAGTTCACTGCGAATAAGGTCGTGGTACATGAGGAACCTCTTGTTATCGTCAAATCTTCCGCTCCGCAGTGTACCGGATCGCGGAAACAGCGAGAAGCATTCTCAGCCAAACAGCGCGCCGGTTAAGGAAGCGGAGAGGTTTTTGATGATTGGTGCTGTCAGTTTGTGACCTGAGTTGTAATTAAACTGTAAACGCATTGATAAAAATTCTGCCTTGTACTAAAACCTATTACATACACACAACAGGTCAGACCTCTTACTACTTCGGAGCTTCTTATGATGGTTCTTAGTATTGTCGTTTTACTGGCTCTCCTCGGCGTGGTGTTCTACCACCGAGTGAACCTTACCCTCAGCAGCCTGATCCTGGTGGCGTACACCGCCGCCATGGGCGCGATCGGCCTGTGGAGCTTCTGGCTGTTGCTGCCGCTGGCGATCGTGCTGCTGCCGCTGAACCTTTCCTCTGTGCGTCGCTCTCTGCTCTCCGCGCCGGCGCTGCGCGCCTTCCGCAAGGTGATGCCGCCGATGTCCACCACCGAGAAGGAAGCGATCGACGCGGGCACCACCTGGTGGGAAGGCGATCTGTTCCGCGGCGCGCCGGACTGGAACAAGCTGCACAGCTACCCGAAACCGCGCCTGACGGAAGAAGAGCAGGCGTTTATCGACGGCCCGGTGGAAGAAGCCTGCCGCATGGCCAACGACTTCCAGATCACTCACGAACTGGCCGATCTGCCGCCTGAACTCTGGGCGTACCTGAAAGAACACCGTTTCTTCGCGATGATCATCAAGAAAGAGTACGGCGGTCTGGAATTCTCCCCTTACGCTCAGGCGATGGTGCTGCAAAAACTGGCCGGCGTTTCCGGCATCCTGGCGATCACCGTCGGCGTGCCGAACTCCCTCGGCCCAGGCGAACTGCTGCAGCATTACGGTACCGAAGAACAGAAAAACCACTATCTGCCGGGCCTGGCGCGCGGCGACGAGATCCCTTGCTTCGCGCTGACCAGCCCGGAAGCGGGTTCCGATGCCGGTGCCATTCCAGACGTGGGCACCGTGTGCATGGGCGAATGGCAAGGCAAGCAGGTGCTGGGCATGCGCCTGACCTGGAACAAGCGCTACATCACGCTGGCGCCGGTCGCCACCGTACTGGGTTTGGCATTCAAACTGCATGACCCGAACCGCCTGCTGAGCGACAACGAATCCCCGGGCATCACCTGTGCGCTGATCCCGACCAGCACGCCGGGCGTGGAAATCGGCAACCGCCACTTCCCGCTGAACGTGCCGTTCCAGAACGGCCCGACCCGCGGCACCGACGTGTTCGTGCCGATCGATTACATCATCGGCGGCCCGAAAATGGCCGGCCAGGGCTGGCGCATGCTGGTTGAATGCCTGTCGGTCGGTCGCGGCATCACCCTGCCGTCCAACTCCACCGGCAGCCTGAAATCCATCGCCCTGGCGACCGGCGCCTACGCGCACATTCGCCGTCAGTTCAAGATCTCCATCGGCAAGATGGAAGGGATCGAAGAGCCGTTGGCGCGCATCGCCGGCAACACCTATGTGATGGACGCCGCCGCTTCGCTGATCACCTACGCGCTGGTGCAGGGCGAGAAACCGGCCGTGCTGTCGGCCATCGTCAAATACCACTGTACGCACCGCGGCCAGCAGTCGATCGTTGACGCCATGGACATCGCCGGCGGTAAAGGCATTATGCTGGGCGAATCCAACTTCCTGGCTCGCGCTTATCAGGGCGCACCGATCGCCATCACGGTGGAAGGCGCGAACATCCTGACCCGCACCATGATGATCTTCGGTCAGGGCGCGATCCGCTGCCATCCTTATGTGCTGGATGAAATGGCGGCGGCGCAGAACAACGATCTGAACGCCTTCGATAAATCGCTGTTCGGCCACCTGGGCCACGTCGGCAGCAACAAGGTACGCAGCTTCTGGCTGGGCCTGACCAACGGCCGCACCAGCGCCACGCCGACCAAGGACGCGACCCGTCGTTACTATCAGCAGTTGAACCGCCTGAGCGCCAACCTGGCGTTGCTGTCGGACGTTTCCATGGGCGTGCTGGGCGGCAGCCTGAAGCGCCGCGAGCGCATCTCCGCTCGCCTGGGGGATATCCTCAGCCAGATGTACCTGGCTTCCGCCGTGCTGAAACGCTTTGACGACGAAGGCCGTCAGAAAGAAGATCTGCCGCTGGTACATTGGGGCGTGCAAGACAGCCTGCATAAAGCCGAACAGGCGCTGGATGATCTGCTGCGCAACTTCCCGAACCGCTTTATCGCCGGCGCGCTGCGCTTCGTGGTCTTCCCGTTCGGCCGCGTGCATACCGCTCCGTCCGATCGCCTGGATCATCAGCTGGCCAAGATCCTGCAGGTGCCTTCCGCCACCCGCAGCCGTCTGGGACGCGGCCAGTACCTGACGCCGAGCGAGCATAACCCAATCGGTCTGCTGGAAGCGGCGCTGGCCGACGTGATGGCCGCCGAGCCGATTCACGAACGCCTGTGCAAGGCGGCCGGCAAAAACCTGCCGTTCACCCGTCTGGATCGTTTGGCGGAGCGCGCGCTGGAAGAAGGCAAGATCAGCGCCGACGAAGCGAAGATCCTGGTGAAAGCCGAAGAGAGCCGCCTGCGCTCCATCAACGTGGACGACTTTGCGCCGGATGCGCTGGCGGCCGCCAAGCCGGAAAAGCCGGCGGCGCAGTCTAAGCGCCAACAGCAGACCGAAGCGGCTTAACGCCAATTCCTACTCCACGCATCCAAGGGGCGATCATCATCGCCCCTTTTTCTTTTCTTGCATCACGAACTGCGCACCGCGCCGCAGGTTGGCGCAACGGCGGATTTCACGGGAAGGAAGTTCGGGTAGACTGCGCAGCGGGTGCTCTGGATCTTTCTGTCCGGAGCCTTGGCAAAGGAGAGAAAGAGAAAGGCCCCGAGTCGATATTATCAACCCGAGGCCACTCTGATGCCAAGCAACATCAGGTTAGCCTCTTACCCGCCGCAAGGCAAGGATAGGGAGGTCAAAAATGCAGCAAAAACGGGTCGTGCTTAAGCTGGTGATCGTCTGTATGACGCTGATCGCGTTCATCTGGCTAACCCGCGGTTCGCTGTGCGAACTGCGCATCAGGTTGGGAGACTCGGAGGTTGCGGCCACTTTGGCTTACGAATCCGAACGGTAAGGCAACCCAACGGCGGGGTTCGCCCCGCCCGTTGGCTGATGGTGTCAGGCAGGATCCACGAGCACCCGCCTTTTCAGCCGCTGACCGTCAGCTTGTCATAACCGCGCAGGCGGTAATTCACCACCGACACCAGCCAGCAGAAAATGAACACGGCGATCACCCAATAACCCATCTCCCCCAGATGATCGTTGAGCCGCGCCACGGCGTCCCACAGCGGGCCGGACAGCGCCAGCTTGTCGGCGATAAGTCCGAGCGCTTCGATGCCGCCGATAAACACCGCGATGATCACCGACGCCGCCGTGATGGTCATGTTGTAGTACAGTTTGCGGATCGGTTTGGAGAACGCCCAGCCGTAAGCGCCAATCATCACGAAGTTGTCGATGGAGTCGATCAGCGCCATGCCGGCGGCGAACAGCGCCGGGAACAGCATGATGCTCCACAGGTTCATGCCGTGGCCGGCGCCGGCAGCCGAAATCCCCAACAACCCGACCTCGGTGGCGGTGTCGAAGCCCAGGCCAAACAAGAAGCCCACCAGGTACATGTGCCAGCTCTGATTCACCAGCCTGAACAGCGGGCGGAAGCAGCGCGCCAGCGCACCGCCGCCGCTCATCAACAGATCCAGCGATTGATGCGCAGGCAGCTCGCCCGCCTTCACCTGCCGGAAAGCGCGCCACACGGAGATCAGCACCAGCAGGTTGATAAAGGCCACCGTCAGCAGAAACAGAGCGGACACCAGCGTGCCGATCAAACCGCCGGTTTCGTGAAACCAGCCCATCTGTCGGCTGAACATCATCGCCGTGGCGGCAATGGCGGCCGAGGCCAGCACCACGATGGTCGAGTGGCCGAGCGAGAAGAAGGTGCCGACCGCCACCGGCGTTTTGCCCTGTTGCATCAGCTTGCGGGTCACGTTGTCGATCGCGGCGATGTGATCGGCATCCACCGCATGGCGCAGACCAAAACTGTAGGCCAGCAAGGCGGTGCCCATCAGCGCCGCATTGTCTTTGAACACCGCCAGCGCCAGCAGCCAGACAACGACGTTGACCGCCACCAGCCCCAGCAGCAGGGATACAGCCCGCTGCCGGGCCGCGCCATGCAATCCTTCGGAAATTACCGCCATACCCACACTCCCGTTTTCTCGTTATGTTGAAATCAATGGATTAGCGCCGCGCCGCGATCACCGCCGGATTGGCGCTCAAAAACACCCAGGACGCGATCACGAACGGCATGGTCAACGACGGCATCCCCAGCGGAGCCAGCAAGGTATTGAAAGCCCCCTGCACCAGCACCGTGAAAATCACGCCGAGCAGCGTATAGATAAGCACCCGCCGGCCGGGCGGGTTGAAGACGGAACCCAGCGCCACCGCCGTCAGCACCGCGCTGAAAGCATATAGCCCGGCGAAGACCGCCTGCGGATCGGCGCCGATCGCCAGCGCGGTGATCACCGCCAGCAAGGCGCCGAAAAAACCCAGCGCCATCGCGCGCGGCGACGAAACCGCCAGCCCGAGCAACAGCAGCACGCCGCCGCTCACGCTGCTGCACAAAAAGACCTGGGAGACGCCGTGCAACGCACCGCTCAACACCTCCGCCAGGTCGGGATGCGGGTTGAACACCGCGCCGTCGGCCGGGATGGCCGCCGGCGGCAACCGCACATGCCGCAGATGGCTGAACGGGTAGCTGGCCAGCAGCACTGTCCAGGTGGTCAGCACGAAAGGCGCGGTCAGCGCCGCGATCTTCCAGGTACGCAGCAGCCGATTGAGGCCGACGGTGACGATCACCGAGATCGCGCTGCTGAAGATCACGCCGATCCACAGCCAGACTGAGGGCAGCAAAAAGGTCGGCAGCGCGGCGCCGACCAGGCAGCCGTTGTAGCCATAGAGACCTGTGCGCAACGCTGTGCGATCGTCCACCAACCACGCCGCGCTGAGCGTCGCCGTCGCCGCGCCCAGCAGGCAGCCGAAGGCCACCTGCGGTAGCCCCTCTTCCCAGGCGCCCACGAAAATGGCGATGAAAAACAATAATCCGGTCAACGGGTTATTTTGAAACATCACCTGCGAACAGCCGCGCAGCACCGCATCCGTCACCGCCGCTATTCGGCTGCGGGCGCACAACGCCGCCCAACTCCACTTTGTCGTCATGACCGCTTCCCGCTGCAGACTAGCGCCAGATAAAAGGCTCGGGCAGCGTCACGCCCAGGATTTCCTCCCGGGCGACGCGCCAGAAAGCGCGAATCGCCGCCTTCACCTGGCGCGCCTCTTTGCCCAAAGCCTTAAAGATCAGCCCGCACTCATTGGGCAACCGGCTGACGCCGCTGGCGATCCCCTCAGCCTCGTCATAGCGGGGCGCGATGCGATCGAGGATCCGCTGATGATGCTCGGGCGGCGTCAGCAGGATCACATTGCCGAACACATCGAACGACCCCATCACGCCGACCCCGTTCAACGGGTGTTTATGCGGTTCCAGCACATAGCGCTCGACAAACAGCGTGTTGCCCTCGGGGCGACAGGCGCTGATGCGCGAAGAGTAAACGTCGAATCTGAAACCGCGATCCGCCTGATGGTGTTTGCGTCCCGACATCAGGATCTCGCCATAGAGCAGCGTCGCCGTGGGGTGCAGCGTAATGCGGGTATCGGTAATGAAGCGCGAGCCGCAGTGAGGGATCACCGGATCGGGCATCATCTCCAGATAGCTGCCCTCTTCGAGCGTCAGCGTCTGCATCTGCGCCGCGTAGTTATTTTCCATGGCGTGGATCTTGGTCGCCGATTGAGTGGTGACATGCCCGCAGGCCCGGGGGGCGACCTGCACCTCGAGCGTCAGGCGATCGCCCTGCAAGATGCAGCCCGAGGTGGAGATGACGAATACGCACGGCATCTGCGGCAGCGCCTCGTCCCAATACAGCGCCCGCTGCACCAGAAATGGCACGCGCCGCTCCATTTGCCGCAGCACGCTGCGATGCCCGTTCAGCGCGAACCCCAGCCGCAGATAGCCGGTTTTGCCCACGCCGCCGCTGGCCATCTGCGGCGGTTCGTCCTGGTAGGCGGCCAACTCCGGCGCGTCGGCGCCGAGTTGCGCCACGCGCCTCGCCGCTTCGCTGACGGCCGTCATAACGCCGCCGACGGCGCGTGGGTGAACAGGAAATCACGCATGATCATGTCCACCAGTTCGTCGATGCCTTCGCCAGTTTTGCAGTTGGTGAGGATATAAGGCCGCTCGCCGCGCACCACGCGCGTATCGTGTTCCATCACCGCCAGGCTGGCGCCGACGTACGGCGCCAAATCGATTTTGTTGATCACCAGGATGTCGGCCTGAACCAGGCCCGGGCCATTTTTGCGCGGGATCTTTTCCCCTTCGGCGACGTCGATAACGTAGATGTAAAAGTCCGCCAGCGCCGGGCTGAAGGTCAACGTCAGGTTATCGCCGCCGCTCTCGATCATCACCACGTCGCTGTCCGGGAAACGGGCCTCCATCTCCTCCACCGCGGCGATATTCATGCTCGGATCCTCGCGCACCGCGGTATGCGGGCAGGCGCCGGTTTCCACGCCCAGAATTTTCTCCTCGTCGAGGATCCCCTTGAGCGTGCGCTTGACCTGTTTGGCGTCTTCGGTCGTGACGATGTCGTTGGTGATGATTAACGGGCTGATGCCCCGTTCGATCAGGCGCGGCGTAATGACTTCGATAATCGCGGTCTTGCCCGAGCCTACCGGGCCGCCGATGCCAATGCGGGTAATTTTCTTCACTCTGCTCGTTCCTTTGTCATTAGTTGCTGAACAGTCGGGTAAATGCGCCGACGTGCAGCGCGGCCAGGACGTCGGTCACCGGCGCGTAAGAGGCCATTTGTTCAACGCCGCCGCGTTCGGCTTCGTCACAAAAAACGTCGATGTCCCGGTTGAGTTGAAACAGGATGCGTTGGGTGTCGATATGGGTGACGCGCATCAGGCGCATGGCGGCGCTGAGAATGGTCATCGCCACGCCGTACTGATGCATCACCGCCACCTCGCGCGGCCCCGCGCCCAGCGCCGTCATCACTACCGCCT